>JAPLJE010000682.1 GCA_026388755.1 Deltaproteobacteria bacterium
CCCGTATAGCTTTTCATCATTCCAGCGATGATACACCCGGCGGCCAAAAACAATCCGCCCACGGTGGCGCCGAATTTGGGGCTGATTTTATCCTGAATTTTTCCTCCGGGAATCATCAGAAGGGCAAACATGATCACGCAGAGGGAAAAGGGTGTGGCAGTCTCTGCATTGTTCAGAAATATCCATCCCACATTTTTGGGATTCGTCATTGGCTCGCCGGCTTTGGTGATAATGTCGCCGGCTCTGAGATCACCTTTAACGTCACCCAGCAGAACATATCCTTCCTTAATATTTGTTCCGAATTTAACTTTCAATGCATCGGGTCGGGAAACGGCTTCTTTTGCCTTCACAACCATGTTTCCGGGTAGCGCTTTATCTGCGTCTGTTGCCTTGGCGGCCACAATCACCGCAGAGCAGCTCCCCACATACTCCAGGCATATAAAATTCCCAGACAAAGATTGATGGCTGTGCCTGCGAAAGTCGTAATCCAGGCCTGAGTAGGTTCTTTTTCGTAAGTATCCGACATATCTTATCTCCTTTCACCAAAGGTTAAGTTACCTGTACATTATTAACAGTATCCCAGAGATTTTCAGCGTCACCCTTCAAGGCTCAAAGCAAGAGGTCGTCCTATGAATTCAGTTCAGGACATGATATTTGGTTTTCACTTCTTTTCCTCCGGTTCGTCAGCCTGCCGTATTCCCTCCTTCCTGTAACCCAAGGGTTACAACTCCAATAGTGATGTTGCGAATACATAATTTGAAATCAGCATATTTCAACTCCAACAAAAATGAATATAATTTATTTGTTAATTTCATATATATTCTATGCATTTTGTTTGTCAAGAATTATTTATTCATTATTTATAATTTTCACAAAATCATAAAAACAGCTCTATTTACTAACAAGAGTGTTCAAAGAAAGGAATTGGTTAGAGCGGATAAAATACATCAGGCAGGGACAATAGAACAGGTATCGGATGGAAAACGAATGAAGTTTATTGGGTTGAAATCCGGCAGCCATTCAGAATTTCATTCAGGACGGAGCTGGAGGATACTTCTAAGAGGCGGGAAAGACGATGGTGCAACTCACCAAGATTATTAAAATTCAGATGAAAACTGAATGTGGTTCCTTCAAAGTCCCGGGGAGGGATCAGCGCCATACCGGATTCAAGGTCCAGAGATCGAACCCGGGCTTCAAAATCACTTTCAACAGACGTAATCGAAGGATACCGGCGACGTCTTAAGTACTGTCTGAGGTGAACGGTTTTCTGGGATCTGTCCCATTTTTCATGGACCACAATCTGCTGAAATTCAGGGGTATTCAGAATGTCCTGAACCGTTAAACGTTCCCGAAAGGCAATCTCCTGAATCATCGTCAGAATTTCCCGCTGCTTGTTCAAGCTCAACTTCAAGTATCCAAAGAGCGTTGACAGCCCGATTCCACTGGACTTTTCCATTTTCCCAAGCTCAATGGCCATGGCCATTGAAAGAACATTCGACAGAACCCCTTCCTGGATTTCCGGTGCAAGACCGGATAATTGCCGAAGCTTATGAATCGAAGAGAAGTTGTCCGGCAGCTCCAGCATCCCTGCTGCCTGGCGAAGATTATCGGGGTCAGAAAAAACCCCGGAAAGCAAGACCAGCGCACGGGATGTTTCAATCAGATTCA
>JAPLJE010000537.1:0-10250 GCA_026388755.1 Deltaproteobacteria bacterium
TGCCCGCTATCTTCGGGCCAAGCAGAAACAGGCCTTCATCTCCCTGATTACCCTGCTGTCAATTGCCGGGGTCACGCTCGGCGTCATGGCCCTCATCATTGTCATCGCCGTGATGGCTGGGTTTGAGTCGGATCTGAAGTCCCGCATTCTGAGCGTGGAATCCCATATCGTGGTGATGCGGCATGGCGGCAGCTTTACGGACTACTCCAAGGTCAACGACTGGATCAATGGCGTTGAAGGGGTCGAGGCCTCCACCCCTTTTATTTTATCTCAAATCATGATCCGATCTGCATCGGGAATGTCCGGTGCTGTAATAAGGGGCATTGTGCCGGAATCCGCCGGCAAGGTTATCACCTCGATTGGGCAGGACGGCTTAAAAGCCCTGACACCGCACATCGCTGCAAAGTCATCTGCCACGGATGTCCCAGGGGTTGTCCTCGGAAAAGAACTGATGAAGAATTTAGGAGTCGCCAGGGGTGACATGATTCACATCCTGTCCCCGCGCGGCATGATTTCACCGGCCGGCTTGATCCCCGTGATGAAACGATTTCAGGTTGTCGGCGAGTTTGAATCCGGCATGTATGAATACGATGGGTCCATTGCTTATATTCACCTGAGTGAAGCTCAGAAATTTCTTCACATGGAGGATGCCATTACAGGCATCGAAGTTCGGGTGAATGACATCTATAAAGCCCGCCTTATATCCGAAACAATCTCCAGCCGTCTGGGTTTTCCATACTGGGGCAGAGACTGGATGCAGATGAACCGGAATCTGTTTTCCGCCCTCAAGCTTGAAAAAACCGTCATGTTTATTATTCTGGCATTAATTATTCTGGTGGCCGCCTTTAACATTGCCAGCAGCCTGATTATGATGGTAATGGAAAAAACAAAGGACATCGCCATCTTAAAAGCCATGGGGGCCACCGACCAAAGCATTCGGCGCATTTTTGTATTTAAAGGGATGACCATCGGCGTGATCGGAACCACCCTGGGAGTCAGTCTTGGCTTTGCGTTGTGCAAACTCCTTGAGCATTATAAATTCATTGAACTTCCTGGTGATGTTTACTATATTACCAAACTTCCGGTTCTCTTAAAGACGTTTGATGTCGTTTCGATTGCAGCCGCTTCCCTGATCATCTGTTTTATCGCCACGCTATATCCGGCCCGCCAGGCTTCAAGGCTTAATCCGGTTGAGGCGATTCGGTATGGATGATGACTTTTCAATATACAGGAATCTGGCGCCTTGCACCGGGCTGTCATTAATGAAAAGTCAAGCTTCTTGAATACCCTTTGGCCGGGTTGTGCTATCGAATTGGCGCATTGCATGTGAAGCGTTAAATAAAGTCGTCTGGAATTGTTCGGTTAGGTTGATTAATGGAAAACAGCAGGGAAAATGGAAGCATTGATCGGGATGAACAGGATAACAGTAGTCTTGTTCTGGCAAGAGACCTTAAAAAAAGTTATATCAGCAGTGGATCAACAATTGATATATTAAAATCAGTCGACCTGACGCTAACGGCGGGAGAAACTGTTGCCATTGTTGGTGCATCCGGCATCGGCAAATCCACCCTGCTTCAGATTCTGGGTACTCTGGATCAACCGGATTCCGGGAATTTATGGTTTCAGGGGAAAAACATCTTTAAACTGAATCCCTTCCAACTGGCAAGTTTCAGGAATTCGTCCATTGGTTTTGTGTTTCAGTTTCATCATCTGCTGCCGGAATTCACTGCGCTTGACAACGCCATGATGCCGGGCCTCATCAAGGGACTATCCAAACCCACATCCAGAAATCTTGCAGAAAAGATTCTGATACGAGTTGGCCTGAAGAGCAGATTACAGCAACAGGTGACAAAACTTTCCGGGGGTGAACAGCAGCGGGTTGCGCTTGCCAGAGCGCTGGTCTTAAAACCGGCCCTGCTCCTGGCTGATGAACCCACCGGAAATCTGGATCAAAAAAACAGTGAACAGGTTCATGAATTGTTAATGGAATTAAATCGCGAACTGAATATGACCCTGGTGGTTGTTACTCACAACATGAAACTGGCGTCCTATATGGATAGACGCGTAACCATCATGGATGGAAAACTGGTCGAAGCAAACTGAGGTGTCAATATGTTAAAACGGTTATGTCACATCATTATCGGAATCTTATGCGGTTTTCCTGTTATGGGTTTTGGCGCCGAAAGCGTCCAGGTAATGGTCTTACCGTTTGAAATCAACGCTCAGCAAGATATGCAGTATTTAAAAGACCAGGTTCCACAGCTCATTCAACGCCATCTGGAAAGAGATGGGGCAACCATCGTCAAGCCGGATATTGCAACCGCAGCATCGGGAAAAGAAATGACAGTTGAAACCATCCGATTGCTTGGCTCCCAGAAAAGCGCTAATGTGGTGATCTGGGGAAGCCTGACCTGGCTGGGACAGAATTTCAGCCTGGATGCCAGAATGCTTGAAGTTTCCACAGACAAACCAGCAGGTTCATTTTTTTCCGAAGGTGAAGGCGTTGAAAACCTTCCGGCAGCCGTAAAATCTCTTTCCGATGCTATCAGTTCAAGGCTTTTTAAACGGGAAAAGATCGCCGATGTCCGGGTCTCTGGTAATAAACGCATTGAACAGGATGCCATCAAGCGCGTTGCAAAGACGCAGCCTGGCGACACATTCCTGCCCAAGAATTTATCCGAAGATCTCAAGGCCGTTTATTCCATGGGCTATTTCGATGATGTTCGAGTGGAGTCCGAAGACAGTTCAAATGGAAAAATCATCATATTTGTTGTCAAGGAAAAACCAACTATACGCCACATTTATATTAAGGGCGGCAAGGACGCTAAAGACGCGGGCAGCAAAAAATTCAAAGAAGAGGAAACAACCGAAATAAAACCGAGCAGTCTGGTTTTTGAAGATGAAAAGATCCTGAAAAGTCTGGACATCAAAACGGGGTCGATTGTAAATATTTTTAAAATACAAAGCAATATCAAGCGTATAGAAGACATGTACAAGGAAAAGAATTACCACAATGTCAAAGTAACATATAACATCAAGGAGCAGGACAACAATCAGGCAGATCTTGAATTCGTCATTGATGAAGGGAAAAAAATCCTGATCAAGGAGATTCAATTTGAAGGAAACCAGGCTTACCCTGCTAAAAAACTGAAAAAAATAATGAAAACTTCTGAAAAAGGGTTCTGGTCCTGGCTGACATCCTCTGGAGACATGAAAGCAGAAGATCTGAATCAGGATGTTGAACTGCTGACGTCTTTCTATCACAATAGTGGCTATATCCAGGCCAAGGTGGGTGAGCCCATCGTTGAATTCAAGGACAACTGGATTTTTATTACGATCAAGATTGATGAAGGACAGCGCTTCAAAGTAGGGAAAGTCCAGATTCTCGGAGATATTTTAACATCTGAAGCCGATCTGATGAAGCAGATAAAAATCTCCAAGGAAGAATATTTCAGCAGGCAGGTCCTGCGAGATGACATCATCGTCATTGGCGATCTCTATTCGGATGAAGGATATGCCTATGCGGATATTGTTCCCCAAATTGATCAGGATTCTGAAAAGTTGATCGTCAATATCACGTATACGATTTCAAAAGGCAATTTGGTCTATTTTGAAGGTATCAGGATCACCGGCAATACCAAAACCCGTGACAAGGTCATTCGTCGCGAACTCGATATCTATGAACAGGAACTTTTCAGTGGCAAGAAGTTAAAGCGCGGAATCAGAAACCTTAACCGGCTTGATTATTTTGAAGATGTTAAAGTAAACACCAATAAGGGTAGCGAGCCCGATAAAATGCTTCTGGAAATTGACGTCAAAGAAAAGCCAACGGGTACATTCAGCTTTGGCGGCGGTTACAGCAGCGTGGAAAACATGTTTGTCGTAGGCTCCATCTCCCAGCGAAATCTTTTTGGCCGTGGGCAACTGCTGCAGCTTAAAGGTCAGATCGGTAGTCAAACCACCCGTTATGTTTTGTCTTTTACCGAACCTTGGTTGTTTGATATCCCCTTATCGGCCGGATTTGATCTTTATGATCAGTTTAAAGACTATTCGACTTATAAAGTGAACTCCATCGGAGGAGATGTCCGTTTCGGGTATCCGGTTTATGACTTCACCCGGGCCTATATCACCTATTTATATGACATCAGCAATCTGACAGATCTGTCTGACACGGCCACTTCTTATTTCAAGGACATGGCCGGACAACACACCAAAAGCAGTATTACCCCATCGATTCGCTATGATTCGAGAGATAAGGCCTTCAACCCGACTGAGGGCGCCAACAGTTCCCTATCGGTAGAGTATGCCGGAGATTTTCTAGGCGGGGATATCGGCTTTACCAAATATATCGGAGAGACCGGCAGATACTTTCCGCTGTTCTGGAGCACGGTTGGGTTTCTGCATGCCAAGGCCGGCTATGTTGATCAACACTCAGACGCGATTTTGCCGCCTTGGGATCGGTTTTATCTTGGCGGCATCAACTCACTGCGCGGTTTTAGTTGGGATCAGCTGAGTCCGAAGGATGCAAACGGCGATGCATACGGCGGGAACAAATTTGTCCAGTTCAATGTTGAATATATTTTCCCTCTGATCAAGGATGTCGGCCTGATTGGTGTTGTTTTTTATGACACCGGCAACCTGTATGACAATAATCAGGATGTTGATTTGGGCAACTTGCGCCAGTCCGCGGGGTTTGGCATCCGCTGGTATTCACCGATGGGGCCCATTCGGCTGGAAAACGGCTTTGTTCTGGATGCGAAACCCGGTGAGAGCTCAAGCCGCTTGGAATTTACCATGGGCCAGGCATTCTGATCGCTTTTTTTAGTACTACGAAGAATGAAATTTTGAGATAGATGATGAGGGGCGAGGAACTGCCGTTTCACCTCTAACTCTTTACTTTTATGTAAAATACGCACCATATTTCTTGAAAGGGGTTTTCAAAATGAACATGATGAAGAGCATTCTGGCTGTTGGAGTATTATCTTTTTTCTTTCTGACAGGTGCATCATCAGCCGCTGATGTTGCCAAAATCGGAGTTGTGGATTTCCAGAAGATCCTTGAGGTTTCCAACGCCGGCAAGACGGCTCAGGTTGAAATCAATAAACAGGGAAAACAGATGGAAACCGATCTCAAAGACAGGGGCACTGAGATCGAAGATATTGAAAAAAAGGTTGAACGTGAATCTCTGGTCATGAGCAAAGAAGTCCGTGAAGAAAAACAGCGGGAAATGAGAATTAAGATTGGCGATTTCAAAGCACTTCAGCAGAAATACATGGAAGATTTCAAAGCGCTCGAAAATCGAATTATCAGCCGGATTCAAAAAGAAGTGGTTGAGCTGGTTCAGGAAATTGGAAAAAAAGAAGGGTATACGCTGATTGTCGAAAAGCGGACCGGTGGTGTTGTTTATTCGCCTTTGTCCATAGACATCACCGATGCTGTGATCCAAATATACAATACGCAGGCGCCAAAATCGGATGATACACCTGCACCTGAAAAGAAGAAAAAATAAAGGTTGATTCAAATGGAAATGACGCTTGCCCAGATTGCATCGCGAGTTCAGGGCCAAATTCAGGGAGATGGCCAAAAATGCATTACCGGAGTCGCGCCGTTTGAAGCCGCAAATGATTGCGATATCACCTATGCAGGAAGTCCCAAATTTCTCAAGCGGCTTCATGAAACACAAGCCGGCGCAATTCTGGTTCCCCTCGATTTTTCGGAAGTCAGTGAACGTGTCATTCGGGTCAAAAACCCACAGTGGGTCTTTTCTCAAGTGGTTCGGTTTTTTCACCCGTCCTCTCGAGCCTGGTCCGGTATCAGTCCGGTTGCCCATGTGGGCCAGCAGGTTCTCATGGGCCATGATGTCGCCATCGCTCCTTTTGCCGTTATTCAGGATCGTGTCACCCTCGGGGATCGCGTCACCCTGCATCCCCATGTGGTTATCGGAGATGGCGTAACCCTTGGCAGCGATGTGGAAATCTTCCCCAATGTCACCATCTTGAACGGTGCCATCATCGGCAGTCGTGTCACCATTCACGCAGGAACCATCATTGGGAGCGACGGATTCGGTTATACTCCGGACGACGGCATTTATGCCAAGATTCCCCATCTGGGAATCGTTCAGATAGACGATGATGTGGAGATTGGCGCCGGAAATACCATTGATCGTGCGACATACGGAAAGACATGGATTCAAAAAGGCGTTAAAACCGACAACCTGGTTCATATCGCCCATAATGTCGTTATTGGGGAAAACACCCTCCTTGTCGCTCAGGTCGGGATTTCAGGAAGTACCACCATCGGCAGGCAATGCATTCTGGCCGGTCAGGTCGGCGTGTCGGGGCATTTGAAGATTGGAGATCGCGTGACTATCGGACCCCAGTCCGGCATCGCCGGTTCAATTTCGGATGGTGCAATTGTCTCCGGATCACCGGAAATGCCGCATCAACAATGGCTGAGAGTCCAGCGGATTATTGCTCGGCTTCCGAATATCAAAAAGAAACTGGGCGAGATGGAAAAGAGGCTGAATGAAATTGAAACTTCCCTGAACCAAACGGAGACATGACATCATGCATCGCATGGATATCTCTGAAATCTTAGCCCTGTTGCCGCATCGATATCCGATGATCCTGATTGATAGGATCGTCGATCTGATTCCTGGAGAAAAAGTGGTGGCCTTAAAAAATGTCACCATCAATGAGCCCTATTTTACCGGACATTTCCCCACCATTCCCGTGATGCCAGGCGTATTGATCGTAGAAGCCATGGGACAGGCGGGCGGGGTTCTCAT
Source organism: Deltaproteobacteria bacterium (assembly GCA_026388755.1). Lineage (GTDB taxonomy): Bacteria > Desulfobacterota > Desulfobacteria > Desulfobacterales > Desulfatirhabdiaceae > RAAP-1. The sequence goes on from JAPLJE010000537.1 coordinate 6,788, forward strand.
CATGTCGGATCTGCCTCAAAACGAAATACCCGGCGCCATTTATTTTATGGGATTTGATCACGTCAGATTCCGCATACCGGTAACCCCCGGAGACCAATTGATTCTGGAAGTCAAAATAATCAAAAAACGATCAAAAGCCGTTAAAATGTCCGCAACGGCTACGGTCGGTGAAAAACTGGTGGCTGAAGCCGAGCTACTGGCCACTTATGGAGATCCTGTATGATTCACCCTACTGCAATTGTCAGTCCCAAAGCTGAAGTCGGCGCCAATGTCACGATTGGCGCTTACTCCGTTGTTGCGGATCACGTCTGTATCGGCGATGGAACTGAAATTGGCCCTCATGTCGTCATTGAACCTTATTCAACCATCGGCGAGAACTGCCGCATTTTTCAGTTTGCATCCATCGGCGCGATCCCTCAATCCCTTAAATTCGAGGGAGAAAAAACCCTGTTGACCATCGGAAGGGGAACCACCATCCGAGAATTTGTAACGATCAATCGCGGAACCCTTTCCGGCGGGGGGATCACCGAAGTGGGCGAAGAAAACTTCATCATGGCATATTGCCATATCGCCCACGATTGCATAACCGGCCGCAAGGTGATACTCGCGAACGCAGCAACCCTTGCCGGTCATATCACCATCGGCAATTTCGCCACCATCGGAGGGATTGTCGCCATCCATCAGTTTGTTCGAATCGGAGATTACGCATTTGTAGGCGGTGCCTCGGCGGTTGTCAAGGATGTTCCCCCATTTGTCATCGCTGCCGGAGATCGAGCCACGCTGCACAGCTTGAATGCGGTGGGTTTGAAGCGGCAGGGATTTACCCCTGCCACCCTGTCTGCTCTCAAAAAAGCCTATCGCATTATTTTTCGCATTGGTTTAACCTTGAATGAAGCCATTGAACGGGCCCAGGCTGAAGTGGAACAGATTCCGGAAGTGGTGCAGTTCATAGATTTTATCAAATCATCCCAGAGGGGAGGTACCCGCTGCGGTAAGAGTAAGGATTAATGTCGATAACCGATATGAAAAAAATGCGATTGGGAGTTGTTGGAGTCGGATATCTTGGTAAGTTCCATGCAGAAAAATATGCCCGAATGGAACACGTGGATCTGGTTGGTGCGTCGTGGATACCCACCGTAACATAGCGGACGGTGTTGCCTCAAGATTGAGTACCCGGCCTTTTTATAACCATAAGGACCTCATCGGGAAAGTGGATGCCGTCAGCATTGCGGTTCCAACCCCTGATCATTTTGCCGTCAGCCGGGATTTTCTTGAAAACGATATCGATGTTCTGATTGAAAAACCCATTACCACTACCCTTGAAGAAGCCAATGAACTGATCCGCCTTTCTGAATCCCGGGGTCTGATTGTTCAGGTCGGACACCTGGAACGGTTTAATCCGGCGGTTGCCGCTTTACAAGGGGTTGTCAAAAAGCCCATGTTTATCGAATCCCACAGGCTCAGCATCTATCAAGACCGGTGCACGGATGTCAGCGTTGTTCTGGATCTGATGATTCATGATATTGCGACATTGCCAATGCCCGTCTGTCTTTTGAGACTGGCTGTGTTGCCAATGTCACCGCAAGCCGGATTTCCATAAAAAATGAGCGAAAGATCCGTCTTTTTCAGAAAGATGCGTATATTTCCGTGGATTTTGCCAACCATGATATCACGCTGATACGGAAAAACGGGACAGCATCCGGTGGCATTGTCCCTGGAGCCGATATTCAGAAACTATCTTTTTTAAAAGGCGACGCCCTGGAAGATGAACTGACTTCGTTTGTGAATGCCATCATCCTTCGCCAGACGCCTGAGGTTACGGGCCAGATGGGCCGCGACGCCCTGAAAATCGCCCTGAATATCATGGAACAGATTCGCGCAACCAACGCCCGTTTTGGTTCTCAGTAGCCTCATGAACCCGCCAAACGACAAACCGCACCGTATTTTCATGATAGCCGGAGAGGCTTCCGGAGATCTTCACGGCGCGAACCTGGTCAAAGCCCTGCAAGGGAAAAAGCCTAATATCGTTTTTTCCGGCATCGGCGGTAAGGCCATGCAGGATGCCGGCGTCAAGATCGTGGTGGATGCCGCAACTTTATCGGTTGTCGGCATTACCGAAGTTTTTTCAAAGCTGCCCGGCATCCTCAGCGGCATGGCTGCAGCCAAATCATTTCTGAAAAACTCACGCCCGGATCTGCTTATACTGATTGATTTTCCTGATTTCAATTTAAGGATTGCCGCGGTTGCCAAAAAATGGCATATTTCGGTTCTTTTCTATATCAGCCCCCAGATCTGGGCATGGCGATCTGGAAGAGTCACAAAAATTGGCAGGCTGGTGGATCACATCGCGGTAATTCTTCCGTTTGAAGCATCTTTTTACCGCAAACACCATATTCCGGTAACTTTTGTCGGCCATCCGCTGCTTGATGAGTTCAGGGTCCCTTTGCCTTCTCCGACGCATCCTCTGCAGGATTACCCACCGGTCATCGGCCTGCTTCCCGGATCCAGGGAAAGTGAAATTTTCCGCCTTCTGCCGGTCATGCTTCAGGCAGCCAGGATACTGTCCAGGCAAATGGACATCCGATTTGTGGTTTCCATGGCCCCCGGCGCCCCCCATGACGCCATAAAAGCCCTATGCCTTCCCTTTCAAAATGATCTGCACCTGGAAATTGACCTCAATGGGGCCAGATCCGTATTTGCCAAAACCCACCTGGTTGTGGCAGCATCCGGAACCGTAACACTGGAAGCGGCAATTGCCGGAACGCCTGTGATCATAATCTATAAAGTTTCGCCCTTAAGCTACCGGCTGGGAAAAGCCCTGATCAAGGTCAAGCATATCGGCCTTGTCAATCTGATCGCGGAAAGGGAAATTGTCCCCGAACTCATTCAGGACAGGGCATCGCCTGAATTGATTGCTGAAACCGTACTGAAACTTGTAAATACTCCGTCTGCGCTGGAGGCCATCCGCCACGCCTTTGCCGATGTCAGAAAACGACTCGGAGGCCCCGGTGCCTCTTCCCGCGTTGCTGACATTGCCCTGAACATGCTTAATAAAGATAGGCCGAAGTCTGAGGGCTGAAGGCTCAAGATGGTTGAAAGTCAGTTCAGTCTTCAGCCTTATTAAACAGGATACCTATGATCCGACCCCTGCTCAAAGACCGACACAAACGCCTCTTTGATTTGATAAAAGACAACCGGCTCCGACTTTTTCTGGCCATGCTGTGCATGCTGGTCATGGCAGCTGCAACTTCCGCAACCGCATTTCTCGTTAAACCGGTACTGGATGATATTTTTTTCAACAAGAATGTTCGCATGCTCACATTGATTCCCGTGGCCGTCATCGCGATTTATCTGCTTCGCGGATTTGGCATGTACGGCCAGGAATATTTAATGAGTTATGTTGGCCAGGGAATCATCCGAAGGCTTCGGAACATGCTCTATGACCATATTCAGGATCTGCCCC
>JAPLJE010000537.1:10270-12529 GCA_026388755.1 Deltaproteobacteria bacterium
AAAAAACCGGGGTTTTGATGTCTCGAATCACAAACGATGTCAACATCATCAAATCCATGGTATCCACGGCCGTCACCAGCGTGCTGAGGGACTGCTTCACCATCATCGGCCTCACGGGCGTGATTTTTTACCGGGACTGGAAGCTGGCACTTTACGCCATTATCATTTTACCCATCGCCTTTCTGCCCATCGTTCAGTTTGGAAGGCGGGTCAGGCGCGTCAGCACCGGGTGCCAGGAATCCATGGCGGATCTCAGTTCTTTTCTTCATGAAACTTTTTCAGGAAACAAAATCGTAAAAGCCTTTGGCATGGAAGCCTATGAAAAACAGCGGTTTCATGCAAAAACGCTCGGCCTCTTTCATCTGGAAATGAAAGCCGTTATTGCCCGATCGCTTTCTTCACCCATCATGGAATTTCTGGCCGGACTGGGAATTGCCTTTATCATCTGGTACGGCGGGTATCGGGTAATTAGTGGCGAATCCACAGCAGGAACGTTTTTTTCTTTCATGGCAGCGGTTTTGATGCTATATGACCCGGTAAAAAAACTGAGCAATCTGAACAATTCCATTCAGGAAGGGCTTGCGGCCGCGGACAGGGCCTTTGACATCATCGAAAGAAAATCAGACATTCAGGAAAGTGACCATCCGGTCGAGATTCCGTTTCGCCCGCATTCCGTATTCTTTGAAAATGTCGATTTTCGCTACGATGAGACCCAGGTGTTAAAGCACATCAACCTTACGGTCAATGCAGGTGAAATTCTGGCTCTTGTTGGCATGAGTGGCGGCGGGAAAACAACCCTGGTCAATTTAATCCCCAGGTTTTATGACATTACCCATGGCGTGATTCGTGTGGATGAAACCGATATCCGCAAGGCATCCTTGAAATCCCTTCGGGAACAGATCGCAATCGTCACTCAGGAACCCATCCTGTTTAACGATACCATTGGCAACAACATCGCCTATGGTAACACTTTGGCCCCTTTCCAGGAGATTGTCGATGCAGCCAAAGCAGCGTTTGCCTACGATTTTATCGAGCGCCTTCCGCGGCAGTTCGACACTTCCATCGGCGAGCTGGGCAGCCGCCTTTCAGGCGGCGAAAAACAGCGGCTGTGCATTGCCAGAGCCCTTTTAAAAAACGCTCCCATCCTGATTCTTGATGAAGCCACCTCTTCCCTGGATTCGGAATCCGAAATGCTGGTGCAAAAAGCCCTGGAAAATCTCATGAAAGGCCGCACCACCTTCGTGATCGCACACAGACTTTCAACCATCGGGTATGCCAACCGGATCATCGTTATCGTGAATGGCGAGATCATTGAGCAGGGTTCCCATGAAGATCTAATGGCCAGACAGGGGGAATATCATAAACTGTACGAAATGCAGTTTGTGAACAGGTGAAGTGGTGATGGGACTCTCACGGGTTTTTCTGGGTTCATTCATTTCGGCTGCACTGCTGTTTTATACTTTTCCGGAATTGGACATCCGGTTTTCCATGTTCTTTTATGACCCGTCCAGCCATTTTTATCTGGCCAATACGCCTTTCTGCCGGTGGATCTACGAATCGGTTGAAATCGTGTCCGTTGCCTGGGTGGTTCTTGCTGTCCTGCTGCTGGCTGCATCATGGATTCGAAGAAAAAATCTGTTTGGAATTTCAGTCAAACATCTGCTTTACCTTCTGGCAGCGCTTGCGATTGGCCCGGGTCTGGTTGTCAATCTGGTTCTAAAGGATAACTGGGGACGTGCACGGCCTTATGATGTGATACAGTTTGGCGGCGCATCCGCTTTTACCCCGGCATTTGTGTTATCCGGAGAATGTCACAACAACTGCGCATTTGTTTCCGGCCATGCCGCAATGGGCTTTTATTTCATAGCCTTCGGGTTTCTCTGTCGAAAGCATCGCAGTCTAGTCGTCCTGCTTGCCGGAATCTACGGCGCTGTCGTGGGGCTGGTCCGAATCCTCCAGGGAGGCCACTTCCTGAGTGATGTCGTCTTTGCATTTTTTATCATCCATGCCCTGTCGGCTGTTTTATACTGGATTATGTTCGAAAGGAAATCATCGCATGAAACTCTCCATCATTATTCCGGCCTATAATGAAGAAGACCGGATTATTCATACCCTTGACGCCTCTCTTGCGTTTTTAAACCAGCAGAATTTTCACAGCGAAATCATCGTTGTCAGCGACGGCAGCACGGACCATACCCAATCGGTTGTGGAAGGATTCGACTCGGGGAACAAAGTTGATCTTCGGGTCATTGAATACCA
>JAPLJE010000593.1 GCA_026388755.1 Deltaproteobacteria bacterium
CCGGATGTGCCCATGGTGGCGACCAGGTGGGTGATCTGCCCTTGCGTCTGCTCCCAGATCTCAACGGCAGTGCCATCATAATGGGCCTGCCAGTTGGCCGGGTTGTTGTACTGGTCTGCCATAAAATAGGTTTCCGGATTTTCCCTGGCAAGGCGATATACCTCCTCAATCGCTCCGTCCGTTCCCAGATGTCCCGGCGTCAGCATGATCTCAGCGCCTCTGGCTTTTAATATTTTCTGGCGTTTCATGCTGACAGCCTCGGACATGGTCAGCAGCAGCTTATATCCTTTAACCGAACAGACCAGTGCCAGTCCGATTCCGGTGTTTCCACTGGTTGCTTCAACAACGGTTTTTCCAGGCGTCAGTTTGCCGGATTTTTCGCCTGCTTCGATCATATATCGAGCAGGCCTGTCCTTGATGGATCCGCCGGGGTTGAAATACTCCAGCTTGGCAAAAATCTTGATGCGCGGGTTGGGATTTAATTGTCTGATTTCAACCAGAGGGGTATTTCCAATGGTGTCCAGTATGGAAGGATACATCATATGCATTTTCTGTCATCCTGTGCAGATTGATCCATGAACTGCTGAATTTCAAATTCCAAAACCCTGGTGATCTGAGCCTGAACCTGTTCCTCGCTTAGAGAGGCGTCGATAATCCTGAATCGCTCGGGTTCTTTCTCGGCAAATGCCAGGTAACCGGCTCTGACCCGTTCATGAAAAGCAAGGGTTTCATTTTCAAACCGGGATTCGGTATCCATTCGGGAACCAGATTTAAGCTGCTTCCATGCCCGCAGTAGTCCAGTATCGGGTGTCAAATCCAGAAGAAAGGTCAGATCGGGCTTTAAATTCCGGCAAATCAGTTTATGCAGATCCAGGATCAATGACATGTCCAGACCCCTTGCAACTCCCTGATAGGCAAGGGTTGCGTCAAAATAACGGTCGCAGATGACAATGCCGCCGCCTTCGATCATGGGAAGGATAATTTCCTGAATATGCTGAACCCGATCTGCGGTATAAAGGAGCAGCTCTGCCGCAGGATTCATGGCCGCGCTTTCAGGATCCAGTAAAATGGACCGGATTTTCCTGCCGATCCTTGTTCCGCCGGGCTCTCGCGTCATGACGCACTTGAGTCCCAATGTATTCAGAAAATTAACTATATGAAGGATCTGCGTTGATTTACCCGATCCTTCAATGCCTTCAAGTGTGATAAACATAGCGCTATCAGTCTTCTTTTGACGTTGATTCTATATGAAAAAGATCATCCTTTTTTCCCCATGTAAAAATGCCGATTCAGCAGTTTGTGAAAAGATGTCCAGGCCGTATTGGGGTCTTCGGAAGCCATGAACTCTCGAATTCCCTTTACCTTGGAATCGATTTCATCAATATGATTCAGCAGTACCGCTTCAATGGTTTTGGGCAGTTCCGGAGAGCCGAATTCCCGGACGCCATGGTGACTGACCACCAGATGCTTTAAAAGGACTGCCTGCTCCTCGGGGAAGTCTTTAATCAACTTTATTTTTTCATCGATGATTTGTATGCCGATCACAATATGGCTGAGGAGCCTGCCTTCACTGGTATAGTCGATATGGGAACTGAATTCAAATTCCCGAATCTTGCCGATATCATGAAGAATGGCGCCGGCCAGAAGCAGATCCCGATCCACGCCCGTGTAATGTCCGGCGATCTTGTCGACAAGAATCGCCATGGACAGGGTATGTTCCAGCAGACCGCCGATATAGGCATGGTGCATTTTTTTTGCAGCCGGCGCGGCTTTGAAAAGGCGAACCAGCTCGGCATCTGCCCAAAACAGCCTGAACAGATCATGAAGGCAAGGGGTTTTGAGCGTGCCGGTGATTTGAAGCAGCTTTTCAAACATGGCATCGATGTTGCGACTGGTTACCGGCAGAAAATCGGCGGGTTCCACATGTTCCGCGGCAGATCGGGTTGCGGTCCGAACAACCAGTTGAAGCATTCCCCGGTACTCTGAAATGGTACCTTTCACCTGAACATAATCGCCGGCGGAAATCCGATCCACGGTGCCCTCAACGTTTTCCCAGAGCACGCCCTTAAGGGTTCCGGTTCGGTCCATGAAGGTAAGGTTCAGATAGTTCTTTCCGTCTTTTTTCTGCGCCAGATTTTTTTCAGACA
>JAPLJE010000759.1 GCA_026388755.1 Deltaproteobacteria bacterium
TCGACTCTGTTAAAGGCCTGCCTGCCGTATACAGCTCGTAACAGATGACCATGACGGCCTGGGCCAGATTCAGAGAAGAGAATTCGGCGGTGGGGATATTGACCAGTTCATGGCAAAGACGAAGGTCTTCGTTGGAAAGACCCCGGTCTTCGGGTCCGAAAACAATGGCGATGGTGTTCTCCTGGGAGAGGGATATCAGACGGGTCGCAATGTGAGAAGGGGATTGAACCACTTCCCGCTCCCCGCCCAGACGCGCGGTGGTTCCCACAACCATGTGAAACGGGGACAGCGCCTCCCGAAGGTCCTGTGCGATCTGAATCTCCTGCACAATGTCGGCAGCCACGTGGGTTGCCATTTTGAGCACCCTGGAAAGATCGTAGTTTTCCGGTTCGACAACGATCATGCGTCGAATACCCATGTTCCGCATGGCTCTGGCAGCTGCCCCGATATTTTCCGGAAAACGGGGACGTTGCAGGACTATGGTGATATGGTCCAGGCAGATGCGTTCGGTGGATGATTTCATCAGTCAGATGGCAGGGCTTTTGGACAGCGTTCCCACGTGGGAGCGTGGGAACGTGCGGAAAACGTTAGCCTTTAGCCTTCGGTCTTCAGCCTTCATTTCACAATTTCAAAGCTGTTAAAGAAATAGCCGATCTCAAAGGCCGCGGATTCCGGAGAGTCCGAGCCATGAACCACATTTTTTTCAATATCCGTTGCAAACTCCCTGCGGATGGTTCCTTCGGCGGCGTTCTTGAAATTGGTTGCGCCCATCAGATCCCGGTATATGGATATGGCGTTTTCTCCTTCAAGAACCATCACCACCACAGGCCCCGAACACATGAAGTCCGTCAGGCTGGCAAAAAAAGGCCTTTCCCTGTGAACGGCGTAAAACCCTTCAGCCTGAGCACGGGTCATGTGCAGCATTTTCATGGCGATGATTTTCAGTCTGGATTTTTCCAGCTTCTTAATCACTTTGCCGATAAGTTTGCGGGAAACCCCATCGGGTTTAATTATGGATAATGTACGTTGCATGATTTTATTTCCTTTCGAAATGGTTTGGGTTGGACAGGGGTCATGAATCAGGCGTCAGAGTCCTGAAGATCAGGATTCCTATTAGCCTTTTGCCTGATTCTAAGATAGATTGAGACTTTTTTTGATGTTAAGGATGCGATTGCGGGCATGATCGGGGTCCCGGATACCGGATAACGCCAGAAGGTTTTTGGATGCGTCATCCGGAGATTCTTTTCCGTAATCTGATCTTTGATCCGCTGGTAGCGTCCGATCGGCAACAGCCAGAACCGAAAAACGATATATCCTGCGGCGCCCAGGCTGAAGCCGATTATGGCTGCGATAATGATGTTATTCATGAATTGTCCGGGGTGTTATATTTTATCACAAAGTTTTTGGTAAACACGCAATGAAATAATGCGGGTATTTTCAAGTCTGCCGCTGTTGTCGATGACGATTGTGGCGCGACGTTTTTTTTCTTCGATGGGCATCTGGGATCGGATTCGCGCCAGGGCCTGTGCCTGCGTCAGCGCATCTCGAATCATCAGCCTCTGAATCTGAACCGGCTCCGGAACATAGACCACGATGATATCGGAAAGGCCGGTGTTCATGCCGGATTCGATCAGCAGCGGGACATCCAGAATCACGACGGCACCGGGCCGGTTTTTTTCAATTTCAGCCAGGCGGGTTGCGGTTTCCGCAATGACCTCCGGATGGACGATATGGTTCAGGACCTGCTTTTGAGCCGGGTCATTGAAGATGATGTCCCCCAGAAGGATGCGATTGATTTCTCCGTCCGGCAGCAGAATCGATTGGCCAAAGGTCCTGACGATTTTCTGCCACGCCGGACGGTTTTTCTGAACCACTTCACGGGCGATTTTATCCGCATCCACAATGACGGCGCCGGCATTTTCCAGAAAGGCGGATACCGTTGATTTCCCGGATGCGATCCCGCCGGTAAGCCCTGCAATGACCAAGAGCTCCTCCCGCTTATTGCAACAACCCGATAATCCTGGATCTGACGGTATCAGAACACATTCCCTGATTCGGGATCTGCTCGGAGAGGCCGCCGCAGCCTTCTTTACAGGTTCCCATGCAGGCATATCGGGGATGATAACCCCTTTCCAGAAGCCAGGTCCCCATTCGGGACCCAAGGCCTGTTTTTGCACTTTGTGTTTCAACCGTCAGAACAGCCTTGCCGGCACCAATAACTTTTAACATGTCTTCATCAATCAGATTCAAGGTGGATTTATTGACAAGGCCGATGGATAAGCCCTGGGTTTTGAGATCCTCGACAATGTCCAGGCACCGGTATAGCATTTCTCCGTAAGTGACAATGTATCCATCGCTGCCTTCGCGGATCAGATCGTCTTTTCCGGGGATAAATGTATAGCCTTCACCATAAAATCGCTGGCCATCGGCTTTTAAAATAAAGGGGGTTCCGGAGCGGGTTGAAAAGACAAAACGAAGCCCCTTGTCAAAAAATATCGAAGAAAGGACGGCTTTCAACTGCAGGCTGTCCGCGGGATAGTAGAGCCGTGTGGCATCGTTTTCCAGAAGGCCGTTGTCTGCAAAAAAAATGTTGATTCCGAAATGACAGGTATTGTCCGCCATGTCATCCACGCCGGCGTGGGAAAAATGCGCCAGCACATTTGCCCGGTTCAGTCTGGCCATGGTGATTTCGGAAACCACCATCTCCAGAAATGCGGAAAAAGTGGCAAAAATGCCCTGTTTGCCGGTTGTGGCGCCGAATCCGGCTGCAACGGAAAAATTGTTCCGCTCCATGATGCCGCCATGGACATAGACTTCCGGAAAGGCCTTCCGGATATGGTGAAGACCGCAGGACCCTTCCAGATCGGAATCCACGACAATCACCCGTTCTTTTCTGTCCGGCATGTCTTTCAGAATCTCGCAGACATATTTGCCGAAATCATCCCTGTTTTTGGCCTGTTCGGGGGTGCTGTCCTTGAACGTCGCTGCTTTTGCCTTGGGTAGCGGGGTCTCAAGAATCTCTACGGCTTCGTCATACCCGTTTCGTTTGAGATAGGAAATGGCAAAATTTACCGGAATCACATCATGCCCTTTGGGCAGTCCTTCAATGCCGTCAACCCCCGGGGCCATTTTGCGATGGTTGACAAGAGCATACGGACCGCTGGTGGTCAGTGCCTTATGGATTCTTTCAAAGAGGGCATCCACATCTTCCCCGTTTCCAGCATCCACAAAAAGACCATGCCCTTTGAGGGTTTTTTCAACATCAAAGCCTTTCATGTACTGGCTGGGGTGTCCGGCAATGGTTACGTCATTGTCGTCAATCAGCAGCTTGACCGTAACATTAAACTCGTCCGGGACAGCATTGTTTTCTTTACGGCTCATGCCAATGCCAAAGGCCTGGGAGGCCATACCGGTGGAGCCTTTGATATCGTTCCGGAATTGCTGATGATTGACGGCTTCATAAATGCCGTTGACATAACTCCATAGATGCCCCAGCCTGCCGGAGCTGAAGAAGATTCCCATGTCATCATGCCGTTCGGGGTGGCCATAAAGCCCTTTGTCAAATTCCCGGTAGTGGAGAAGCGCTTATTGCATCATAAGACCGGTTATAGCCGACATGACATACTGAATGGCCACCCGATGGCCGGCTTCGTCAAAAAAAACCGGATAAACGGACTCGCTGCCTTTTATGAAGCCGTCAATCATCAGCAATTCCGGAACGATATCAAAGGCTCCACCGGTATGGCCTCCCAGGCCTTTGGCATTGGCATGAGCCGTAAAGAAAACAATGCTGTCCCGGACGAGTTTAATGTTACGGTCAAGCTGCT
>JAPLJE010000304.1 GCA_026388755.1 Deltaproteobacteria bacterium
TCCACCTCCTGAATATCAAATCCCCTGAACCTCACACTGAACTGATGCTGCTGAATGTCCAGCGGCGTGACTTCGATATCTTCTCTCACGATTTCCCCTTACATCATCATGCTGAATGATATTCTTTTGAGCGCGTTAACCACAAACGTCTGTAAAAAAATAACCCCTAAAAACACAATAATTGGAGAAAAGTCAATCCCGCCGAAACTGGACGGAATCCGCGAACGGATCTGAACCAGTACGGGCTCGGTTACGGAATGGATAAAGCGAACAATGGCATTATAGGGATCTGGATTCACCCAGGACAGAATAGCCCTTGCCACAACCACCCACATATAGAAGCTCAATGCAAGATCAAGCACCTTGGCCACAGCCATCAGAAAATAACCTATCATGTACATTCGATCACTTGCCTTTCACTGGACACGAAAATCCTTTGAATCTCCTTTTCGAGGAGAGTGTTAAATTGGAATGGGCGACCCGTACAGAATCAACGCTCAAGATTGCGGAGCAGCCCGATTTTATCCGCAGGGGAATGGCTTGCACTATAGATGTCGTGCGTTCCATATCCATCCAGCCATTAAGATGGTTTTTTCGTTCACCGTTTTCTGGATGGGGAATATGGAAAGGGCCTGGGAAAAAGAAACCCGTCTCTGGCATGGACATCACTAAAAACTTAGGGGTATTAAGTTTATGAGGCTCTTTTGGAACAGGATATCCCAAAAGACAAGACTTCATGAATCCGATCCAGAACGACACAATCTTTCATGCAGTCTGGAAAAGCATCTCGAATCTCGCACTCCCGACAAGGGCTTTTGACCAGATAGCCAATCTCAAAATCGAATCGGTATTTATAATTTTTCTTAGTTGGTATATAATTCATGAACGGAAAATAAAGGATCAAGAAGTAAATATTATCGATGATTGTTATCATAAGATTTCATGGATAACAAGGAATTAAAATTTCTTACAGTCAGACAGAAGAGGATTTATGAATGCAGAAAAGACGTTTTCCCGGCGTTCATTTGGCGTTATTTTACTGTTCATGGGTGTGTTGTGTTTGCTGTTCATGGCTTTGGGTTATTGGGGCATCATTCATATTTCAGAGAGGCTGACGGCATTGGCCTCAGCGCATCCCGATATTGCAGATTTTAAGGCAGTTGCAAACTGGGTTGCCGATGCCGGCGGCGGCTTCATCCGTTATGGATTTCCTCTGGTTGCTGCCGGGGTTGCCTTGTGGAGTTTATTTCTGTGGCTGGTGATTCGCCGCAAACTTTCAAAACTGCAGACTGCTTTGCCTCCATCTCAAGTCTGTGACTCCGAGAATCGCCTCGATAGAGAACAGATGGACAAGCGACTGTTTGTCCATCTGCTGAGCACGTTTCAGCGCGAAGGCAGGTTTCTGGATTTTTTATCTGAAAATCTGGAAGGTTATGAAGATTCTCAGATTGGCGCGGCTGTTCGCAGCATTCATGAAAACTGCAATAAAGTCACCCTCAAATACCTATCGCTTCGACCGGTTCTGGATCAGGAAGAAGGCCAAACACTTACCCTTCAGAAAGGGTTTGACACCACTGCCGTCAAGCTGGTGGGAAATGTCACCGGAGAGCCGCCTTTTACCGGTGTCATCCGCCACAAAGGCTGGAAAACCGGAAAGCTGGAACTGCCGATCCTGTCCGTTAATCAGGATGCCTCCCTGATTGCTCCGGCAGAAGTTGAAATTTTATAGTTTGTTGAAAGGAAACCACCTTGTCTTTCCCAGAATTTATCATTGGAATTGATCTTGGTACCACCAACAGTGTGGTGTCTTATGCCAGAGAAGGGAGCCCCATACAGGTTTTCGCCATTCCTCAGCTAACCGCTCCCGGAACAATTGAAAAGCAGGATATTCTTCCCAGCGCACTGCTGATTCCCGGAGAAAACGATATGCCTTACCAGGCGCTTGTCTTGCCTTGGGACATGCATTCCACCCAGGCCGTCGGCGAGTTCGCACGAAACAGGGGAGCTGAAATTCCCCACCGCCTGATTACTTCGGCCAAATCCTGGCTTTGCCATGCGCTGGTGGACCGGAACAAACCCATTTTGCCATGGGAAGGGCCCGATGTGCACCTCAAGTTGTCGCCGGTTGGCGCATCCGCAGCCATTTTACACCACATTCGGGATGCCTGGGATTATGAAATGGCTAGAACCCCATCTGGATTCGACGATCACCTTCGAATGGAAAATCAGGAAATTCTGCTTACAGTTCCTGCATCTTTTGATGCAATCGCGAGGGAGCTTACGGTAAAATCCGCGCAAATGGCCGGTCTGAACCATGTAACCCTTCTGGAAGAACCCCAGGCCGCCTGCTATGCCTGGATTGAAGCTTCCGGAGACAACTGGCGCAGAAAGGTTGAAAAAGGCGATTTGATCCTCGTTTGCGATATCGGTGGCGGTACAACGGATTTCAGCCTGATCGCGGTGTCTGAACAAAATGGCGAACTGGCCCTGGAGCGGATTGCCGTTGGGAATCATTTGCTGGTGGGCGGAGACAACATGGATCTGTCGCTGGCCTATACCATATCGCAGAAAATGGCTGAAAAAGGGACCCGCCTGGATACCTGGCAGATGCGCGGGCTGTGCCATACCTGCCGAAAAGGGAAAGAAACAATATTATCCGGCAATTTGTCCGAAGGCTACCCCATCACCTTGCTGGGAAGGGGCAGTAGCCTGATTGGAGGAACGCTAAAAACCCGGCTTTTGGCAGATGATGTATACCGGGTTCTTCTGGACGGATTTCTGCCGAACTGCGACATCTCCGAAGCGCCTGCAAAGCAGCGTGCCATGGGAATTCGGGAAATCGGCCTTTCCTATGAATCTGACCCTGCCATCACTCGCCACCTGGCTGGGTTTCTCAGCAACCAGTTCGATGAATCTGGAAAGCAAAAGCTCCCCACGGCCGTTTTGTTTAATGGCGGCGTGATGAAAGCCCCCTTGTTGCGAAACCGGGTTGTCGAAGTATTGACAGATTGGGCGAATACGGTCCCCGGCCCCTCTCTGCGCGAGTTGTCTTCACAGGATTTCGACCGTTCCGTTGCACGGGGTGCCGTCTATTATGGCCTTGCCAGACGCGGCGGCGGCATACGTATTCGCGGAGGTCTGAACAAATCCTATTACATCGGCGTTGCTGCGTCCATGCCGGCTGTACCCGGAATGCCCGCACCGGTAAAAGCACTGTGCGTGGCGCCTTTTGGCATGGAAGAAGGAACATCGCAGGCCATTGAAAACCGGGAATTCGTTCTTGTGGTCGGAGAGCCGGCCCAGTTTGATTTTTTGGGATCAACGCTGCGCCATGAAGATCAGCCCGGAGAAGTGGTTGAAGCTTGGGAAGGCGAAATTGAACTGGCGACAACCCTGGAAACTGAACTTAGCGGAGATTCCGGCACCCTGATTCCGGTCACTCTGGAATCCCGGGCCACCGAGATCGGAACCCTCGAAATCTGGTGTGTCTCTCCGTCAGACGGACGTCAATGGCGCCTGGAATTTAACGTCCGGGAGCACCAATGACACCCATCCCTTTCGATCGATCAACTGAAACACTGGAAAAGGCTCTTTTTTCAGATGAATTCGCCTTAAAGGAACCGCCATACCCCAAGGGACAACTGACAAAAGAAA
>JAPLJE010000468.1:0-869 GCA_026388755.1 Deltaproteobacteria bacterium
ACCTACCGGCTGGCCGGCCTGACGTGCCTGGCGGGAGATGTGATCGGCGATTTCTCGTTTCCAAAGCCCCTTAACGTGGGAGATCGCCTGGTGTTTCAGGATATGGCCCATTACACGATGGTAAAAAACAACACCTTTAACGGCGTCCGGCTTCCGTCCATCGGCATCCTGACCGCCGGAGGGGAGTTCCGGCTGGTTCGAAAATTCGGCTACGCAGACTACCGGAACCGGCTTTCATGACAGGACGTTTTGTTTCGTTCGATCCGCTCCGAACCCTGAATATTCCGGGTGTTATCCCGCTGAAACCCGAGCAGTGGCTAAAGCATCAGGATATCGTTCAAGCGGCGGACTGGATTCTTTTTCCGGAATACTGGCAGGTCAACGCCCTGGTTTACGGCTGGAAAAAGAAAATCTTTCCCAGCATCAGCAGCTTTCACCTGGGCCATGACAAGGTGGAGATGACCCGGGTATTTCAGGCTGTCTGCCCCCGAAATACGCCGTTTACGCAAATCCTCGCCCATACGGAAACAGCCATTGAACAGGTTCTGGATGGGTTCTGTTTTCCCTTTGTTGCCAAGGAAGTGAGAAATTCCATGGGTCATGGTGTTTTTCTCATTGAAAATCGAAAAGATTTTCTGGATTACGCCAAAAGCAATTCCGTGATTTATGTTCAGGAATATCTGCCCATCAACCGGGATCTGCGGCTGGTTCTTGTGGGAAACAAGGTGGTGACGGGATACTGGCGGAAGGCGGCCCCCGGGCAGTTTCACAACAACGTATCCCGCGGGGGTTCCGTGAACTTTGAAGACATTCCCGAAGGGGCTGTCCGGCTTGTTGAGTCTTTTGCGATTGAAACCGGAATCAATCAT
>JAPLJE010000468.1:956-4227 GCA_026388755.1 Deltaproteobacteria bacterium
ATCGATCGCGGAATTCAGTTGAGCCCGTATATCCAATCGTATTTAAATGAAAACGGGGCAACCGCTCAAGCTTTATCTTGATAAAATGAATTCTTTACTTCATCCCGATACTGATGCCGCTGCCCGGAGGGCCGCAGGAAGCGCGCGAACAGCAGAAGCGGGCAAACTCCGCCGAGGCGCCTTGATGATCCCTTCCCAGATGAAAATTCAACCAAGACGAGGTACGGTCCAGTTCCCACTTGCGTGGGGGAATGCAGCCCTGAATCATTTCATTGGATTTTCCAGCATACGCCCAGCGCAGATAGGTCTGATGCCAGATGCACCATCTGTCCGGATACACTTCACAGCGGCCGTTGCGGCTGCCGCCGCAGGCACCGTTGCGGATGTGTTTGGGGCAGCCCGATTCCGGGCATTGGAATGCCAGATGCTGAATGGCGCAATCGCCACATTGCCGACAGTCCAGCATCACCTGTTTTCCCACATTTTCGGCAAAATGCAGGATCGCTCGCGCCGAAGGGTTAACATCAAACCATTTGCTCAATCGCTGGTACAGGGGAGCAAGGGAGGCGTCGGTATTAAAAAAAAGAGTATGGGCCAATTCAAGCAGGCGAAAATGGAGCCTTCCCAAAAACGGCATTCGTATCGGTTTCCGGCCGTAGTTGTGCGGCAAGACAGCGGGTGTGGCGGGTTCCGGAAAAGCATGGAATCCACCGGGGGGTGAAAAATCAAAATCCGAAAGAAAATCCGGCCAGCGGTTCTCGATTTGTTTCATGCGGTCCAGAATCCGGGCAACGGATTCGAAGCGTTTGTGAACTCCGCCGATATGAATCCCCCGATACCCCAGGCCTTTTAAAACCGCTCCCAGACGCGCCGCCCGCTCAATGCCGGCTGCCCGGCCCCTGGCCGAATCCGTCCATTCGTCACGGACCATTTTCAGAAGCCGATCCGGCACAACAGCGCCAGGAATATTTCCCTGGTTCATGAGGCTTGCAACCTTCGGCGTCAGGATATACACCGATCCCAGAGTTGGCAGCCGAAACCCCATAAGCGCCTGCATCCGCATCAGCTCCTGGAATTTACGCACATCATACCCCAGCTAGGTGATGATAAACTGCGCGCCGGCCTTTGCCTTGCGGCACAGCTTGGCATACTGGGCAAAACTCTCCGCTTCGGTGTATTTAAAAGGAGAAATGGCGCAACCGCTCAAAAAACCGTCCGGATCACCAGCGGCGATGATGCGCTCGCTCAACATGGCCAGCAGGCACTGCATGCTGACCGAATCCAGGTCGAATACCGGCGCACCCTGACCGGCAAAGCCCTGACCGGCATAGTCTCCGGTCAGGGCCAGGATATTTTTCATGCCCATCATGGCCAGCTGAAGCGCCCGGCTTTCCAGCCCGACCCGATTCATGTCCCGGCAGGTAAAGTGGACAATCACATCCATGCCGAGCTTGAAGATTTCAGAGCCCAGAACATCCGGGCTAAGCGAGGGGTTCCCGCCGGGATTGTCCGTCATGGACACGGCAGAGATGCGGCCATCTGAAAAAGCATCGGATGCAATCCGCATGACCGTGTCGACGGATTTACCACCGTGCTCACGGCCCGGCACCAGCTCCAGTGTAACGATAAACTGACCGGGATCGAATAGATCATTCCGAAAAACACGCAACATGGCTGAACGCTCTCCTCAGGTTGTGAACTGCATTTCTTTACCCGATGTCCCCTGAAAAAGCGATAAATTTATTCAAATAAATGAGATGCCTGATGTGTTTAACCTGCCTGGGCAGTTCCCCTTGTTGACTTTGTATGATATCTTTATTATTGGGTAGATACTCAGATTCAAGACCGAAGACTGAAGACTAAAGGACTTTACGATTACCTTCAACGTTTATTGAATCCTGGCAATGTATTTTGCCTTTTTGGCATCACTGGATGAATCCTTATGAACTCCGATAAGCCCTGTTATATTCAGACCTGGAAAAATGGCCTGTTACAGGAAAAAGTTCAACAGGCTGCAGATGTCCTTCAATCGTGCACGCTATGCCCCAGAAAATGCCGAATCAATCGAAAAGCGGGCGAAAAAGGCATTTGCCGGACAACAGATCAAGCCATGGTTTACGGATGCCATGCCCATTTTGGCGAAGAAGCCCCGCTGGTGGGCCGTTACGGGTCCGGAACCATTTTCTTTACCCATTGCAATTTGAAGTGCAATTTCTGCCAGAATTTTGAAATCAGCCACAAGGGCATGGGAAAACCGGTTTCAGACATGGAACTGGCGGATATGATGCTGGGGCTCCAAAAAGAAGGCTGCCACAACATCAATCTTGTGACGCCTTCTCATGTCGTTCCCCAGATTCTTTCTGCTCTTCAGATTGCTGCAGAAAGAGGGCTAACGATTCCATTGATCTATAACACCAGCGCTTATGACGCTGTGGAAACCCTTCGCTTTCTGGATGGCGTTGTGGATATCTACATGCCGGATTTCAAGTTCTGGGATCCGCGTACTTCGGATGTCACCTGCGGCGCGCCCGATTATCCCGATGCGGCCAGAAAAGCCATTCTGGAAATGCACCGTCAGGTCGGGGATCTGGTCATGGATGCATCCGGCCTGGCAAGACGGGGCCTGCTGATTCGCCATCTGGTTATGCCCGATGGTCTGGCGGATACACTTGAAATCATGAAATTTATTGCAACCAAAATTTCCGTGAACACCTATGTCAACGTCATGCCCCAATACCATCCCAGTGGCGATATCGGAGGCATGAAGTCTCTTCGCAGGCAAATAACGCCATTAGAACATGCCAAAGCGCTTCAGTACGCTCTGGAAACCGGACTGACTCGGATCGATAAACGATAGGTCAGGGAATAGGTTTACCATTTAATTTTTATAGCGATGGATTAGATGACTTCTACGATAACAGACTGGCAGCAACGGGTGGTTCCCCCTGAAAAGGCCCTGGAGCAGATTGAGCCGGGAATGAGCATATTCCTGGGAACCGGTGTGGGAGAACCCAGAACCCTGGTCAAACACCTGATGGCCTCCGAGGCCAGCAACCTGATGGACCTGGAACTGATTCAGATTGTCAGTTTCGGTGATGCCATTTCCCTTAAATCCCTTCAGTCCCACAGGTACCGCCTGAAAACTTTTTTTTCCGGCTGGGTGGCCAGCGAGGCCATTGCCACGGGCCGAGTGGACCTCATTCCCAGCCGCTTTTCGGATATCCCCATGCTCATCGAATCGGGTCAGCTTCCGGTGGATGCGGCCTTTATT
>JAPLJE010000209.1 GCA_026388755.1 Deltaproteobacteria bacterium
CTTCTTCAAGTCCCTCCTCTTCCTTGCCGCGGGCTGTGTCATTCAGGCCCTTCACGAAGAACAGGACATTTTCCGGATGGGCGGGCTGCGGCAAAAAATGCCGCAATTGTTCTGGCTGTTTCTGGCTGGAACGGCGGCCCTGGGAGCCTTTCCTTTGACGGCCGGCTTTTTCAGCAAGGACCGCATCCTTCTGGCTGTTTTCCTTCAACCCCATGCCATTTACAAGGTTTTGTGGGCGCTTTCGACGATAGCAGCCATGATCACGCCGCTCTATGCGTTCCGGCTGTTTTTTATCGTGTTTTTCGGACAGTCTCATTTGGATGCCGGCCCTGAACCCGTCTCCCAGGCCTCCATTCCCAACCTGATGACCCGGGTTCTGTGGCCCTTGGCCGTTTTTTCCGTGTTTGCAGGCTTTTTGAATCTTCCCGTCAACTGGGCCGGTACCGAGTGGCTGGCACGTTATCTAACGGCAATTCCGGGCGCCGCGATGGAACTGTACGCATCCCCGAAAATGGAATCCGCCACGCAACTGGTGTCCGCCCTCATCACGATCATCATGGTGATTATTGCCTGGATTTATTACGGCGTTCGCTTCCAGCCCGATGAAAACGGCGAGGCGGCATTTCAACAGAAGTTGCACGCACTGTTCCTGAACGGCTTTTACCTGGATCGGCTCTACCAGAGCTGGATCACCGCGCCCTACCGGACAACGGCGGGGTTTTTATGGCAGAAAGTGGATGCGGGATGGGTGGATGCGGGTCTGGACCAGAGCGCCCGGTCCTTCCTGGCGTTGGGGGAAAGGCTCCGGCACTGGACCACGGGCAGGGTCTCGCAGTATGTCTCCATGATGGTTACCGGGTTTGCCCTGATATTATGCAGCCTGACCGTGGCATGGTGGGTTCTTTAAATATGAACACATTTCCCCTGCTTGGCACAATTGTTTTTCTGCCGCTGATGGGTGCGCTGGCTGCGCTGCTGTTCCGGCAAAACGAGCGGGCTTGCCGCCTGCTTGCGCTGACGGTGATGCTGGCAGATCTTATTCTGGTGTTCTCGCTCTTTGCTCTGGCACCTCACTCCGCCGGATCTGCCGGAACCTGGCTGCGGGTGGAAGACTTTTCCTGGATGGAGTCGCTGGGAATTCGCTTTACCCTGGCTCTGGATGGCATCAGCCAGATGCTGATCCTGCTTACCGCCGCACTCGGGGCATTGGCTGTACTGGTTTCCTGGAATGAAATCACCGACCATGTGGCCACATTTCATTTTTTCCTGCTGGCCATGCTGACCGGAGTCCTGGGGGTGTTCCTGGCAACGGACATCTTTCTCTTTTACCTGTTCTGGGAAATCCAGGCAATTCCGATGTTTTTTCTGATCGGCATCTGGGGGCACGAAAAACGCATCTACGCCACGGTCAAGTTTGCGCTTTTCACCATTTCGGGAAGCCTTGTGATGCTCCTGGCCCTGTTGAGCCTGCACCTTGTTCATGCGCGCCAGACCGGTGAAACCACGTTCGCCTTGCTCCAACTGATGCACACCTCCTTCAGCCTGCCCCTGGAATTGGCACTTTTTGGCGCTTTTGCGCTGGCCTTTGCCATCAAGATTCCGCTGATTCCGGTCCACACCTGGCTTCCGGATGCGCACACCGAAGCACCCACGGCCGGAAGCGTGATTCTGGCCGGTCTCCTTTTAAAGACCGGAGTGTATGCCCTGCTCCGCTTTGCCTTTCCGCTGTTTCCGAATGCGTCCCAGTTTTTTACGCCCCTTTTGCTGGTTCTGGGATTGACGGGAATGTTCTATGCCGGCTGGATTGCCCTGGCTCAGGAGGATTTAAAACGCCTGGTGGCCTATTCGAGCATCAGCCACATGGGGCTGATCGTTGTCGGGCTCGCCGTATGGAATATAACGACCCTCAGCGGCTCCCTGATTCAGATGATCAACCACGGCATCACCACTTCCGCTCTTTTTATCAACTGGGCGGACTGTGGAAAACCATCCCGGTCTGGAGCGGATTCTTTTTGTTTTTTTCACTGGCCTCGATCGGGCTTCCGGGCCTCAATAATTTCGTGGGTGAGATGCTGATCCTGGTCGGAACCTTCACGGATCGGCCCTGGACGGCTGCGGCCGGATTCATCGGCCTTCTCTGGACAGTGGTGTATGGCCTGCGGATGCTCCGGAAAAGCCTCTGGGGAGAAGCACGGCACAGGCCCGGGATCGAGGACCTGACGAGCCGGGAGCTGGCCATCCTGATACCGCTCTGCCTGGGCGTGTTCTGGCTGGGTCTGCATCCGGGGCCGGCATTGGAAATCATCGGGACGGCCCTGGCCGGACTGGACACGGCAAAGGGCCTGCTGACTTTGGCACCATGAATTACTTTTTAAGAGACCATCAACCATGACCGTATTATCCTGGAAATCCGTTCTCTTCCAGCTCCTGCTTGCTGGTGGCGGCATCACCATTTTCGCTGTGGGTGCTTTTGTAAAAAACAAGCCAAAGCCCCTGCTCTTTAGCCTGGCTATCGGCACGGTTCTTTCCGCGGCAATCGCGGCACTTTTGATAGACGGCGGCAGGGCCCCGTTCTTTCAAATGCTGGATGTGGGCGACTATGCGCGTTTTTTCAATGTGCTCTTTGCCCTGGTCGCCTTTTTCGCGCTGCTCTTCAGCCACCGGCACGCCGGCTTGCGGCTGGTGGCCGGCGATGAATTCTATGGGCTCATGATCCTTGCGGTTCTGGGAATGTCGCTGGTGGCCTGCGCAACCCACTGGCTGGTCTTTTTTCTGGGCTTTGAACTGCTTTCCCTGGCGTTTTACATTCTCATCGCCATGCGACGGGATGACCCGCCGGGAAATGAAGCAGCCTTGAAATATCTGATCATGGGGATGGTTTCCGGGGGATTTCTGGCCTTCGGCATTGCCATGTTTTACGCATCGACTGGAACGCTCGACATGCCCATTGGTCTGGCTGACCTGAAAAATGCGGGGTCTCCGACAGGGATGCTCCTTTCCCTTGGTCTGATTCTGACGGCGGCCGGTTTCAAGATATCCCTGGTTCCTTTCCACCTGTGGACCCCGGATGTCTATCAGGGAGCACCGACACCGGTAACGGCTTTTTTGACCACCGGCTCCAAGATCGCCGTTTTCGCCGGACTCCTTCGCATCCTGATGCTGTCCTCGAACTGGCTCTGGACGCACGCCACACCGGTCCTGTGGACCCTTGCCGCCGCCACCCTTTTGATTGGCAGCATCACGGCCCTGGCCCAGACTCGAA
>JAPLJE010000211.1 GCA_026388755.1 Deltaproteobacteria bacterium
GAGATGCCCAGTCGGACAATCCCAGGCGCTTTCATTTCAACCCGCTGCTGCATCTGGCTTTTTCCGCACCGTTCTGTCTGGATCTGTCTCGCATTAGATTTGACGACATGGTATCTTTTATCGTGGGTGTTTTGATGGCCGTAACGGTCCATGCGGAGGCCCAGGCTTTTGCCGCAACTTTTCTGGGAGATGCTCAGACGGACAATCCCAGGCGCTTTCATTTCAATCCGCTGCTGCATCTGGACATTTCAGGCGTCATCTGTTTTCTGGCGGCGGGTTTTGGCTGGCCCAGATCGATTCCGATGAGAACCGAGCGGTTTTCCAGGCCCCGCCTCTATACGCTGCTGGCTTACCTTGCCGGCCCGCTTGCCAATTTTTTTCTGGCCAGCATCGCCGGAAGTGTTATCTGGCTATTTAAGCATTTTGGCGTGGAAGACCGGGTATTCGGTATGGTGATGGCCGTGAATCTGACCATGGCAGTCTATCATCTCCTGCCGATTCCGCCGCTGGCGGGCTCCGCCATACTGCCTGCCCTGTTTCCGGCGCTGCTGAAGACGTGGCCTACTCGAATCGGTTCCCGGATCGGGGCTGTCGTTCTGATTCTGTATTTTGGATTTGAACGGGTCAGCGGCCGCCACTATATCGGCGATATTTTGTCTCAGATGGCCAGCAAGCTTCACCTGATATTCATATCCTGACAGGCTGCTTATACCATCTTGTCTTTGATCAACAGTGTTGAAGGGTCCAGGTAAAGATTCGGTTGTCCGGCAGCCGGATTGCCGCCTTTCAGCGCTTTTACCAGAACTTCCTTTCCATCGGGCTGAAGTTGTATGGCCACATTGAAGAGTTCGGATATGCCGTCAATCTGGAGTGGCAGACCATCCGATCCTGATTCTTCGTTGTGGTGAGTCCGAACCGCTAACCATACCGGAAGGCGATAATCCGTTGCAAGTATTTTAAGGTCCGTGAGGATCTGGTTTACGGGTTTATCGAAGGGCAGGCCGTCCAGAATGATCATCTGGGGAAAAAAGATGCCCTGGGCCGTTAAATCGGTCAGCCGTTCCTTGAGCCTGGGAACGCTGAATCCATCGACCTGAAACGTCATGATGAACCGGTGCATCAGAATGGTTTCCCAGAGTTCATTCATCTCGTGTAGTTCATAGGATTGGGTGATATTTCTAAATACTTCTTCGTACCACAGGGATACTTTATGCACCGGCTCATTCAGGCTGATGTGCAGCACGTTTTTGTCTCTGAGTAGAGCGTTCAAGGCAATCTGAACCATCAGCGCGGTTTTTCCAACGCCGGCACAGGCCAGTACAGCGCCAAACCCGCCGGCTGGCAGGATATCATCGGTTTCATGGCCCAGAAGTCTCAGGGGATTTCTCAGAATAAGATCCTTTCTCAGCATGGCAACATTCCTTTCCTTAAGATAAATTACTTTGGCAGAATGGGGGATAAAAACCGCATTCTGCCGGGGATCTGAAGCACCCCTTCGGTTATGCGACATGTTTTTTGGTTTCGGATGCTTTTTTGATCAGTTCTTCAGAAACAGACTGAGGGACCTGCTTATAGGTTGAAAACTCCATCGTAAACTGGGCCTTGCCCTGGGTGGAAGATCTTAACACCGTTGAAAATCCAAACATTTCCGCAAGTGGCACCTGTGCTTCGATCGAACACATCACGCCTTCATCCTGAGCCCCGACGATCATTCCCCGGCGCTGGTTCAACAGCCCCATCGCCGCGCCCTGAAATTCGGTCGGTGTTTCGACAACCACTTTCATGATCGGTTCGTGAATCACGGCCTTGGCCTTGGCATAGCCTTCCAGAAAAGCGCCTCTGGCAGCGGACTGAAACGCCATGTCGGACGAATCCACGGCATGGGATGCGCCGTCGTTGATAACGACTTTAACGCCGGTAACCGGATAGCCCAGTTTGGGGCCTTTGGGAAGGCAAAGCCGGAAACCTTTTTCACATGCCGCGATATACTGGGTGGGGATGGAACCGCCACGGACTTCATCTTCAAACACAAAGTGATCATCAACAGGTTCCATATATCCGGCCACCCGGCCATATTGTCCGGACCCGCCGGTCTGCTTTTTATGCGTGTAGTTAAACTCCGCCCTGCGGGTAATGGTTTCCCGATACGCCACCTGCGGCATGCCGGTGCTGACTTCGGCCTGATATTCCCGCTTCATGCGCTCGACATAGACTTCCAGGTGAAGTTCTCCCATGCCTTCGATGACCGTTTCATTGGTTTCGTCGTTATAGTGGGATTTGAATGTGGGGTCTTCCTTGGTAAAGCGGTTCAGAGCCTTGGACATGTTGATCTGGGATTTGTTGTCTTTGGGCACAATGGCAAGGGAGATGACCGGAGCCGGCACAAACATGGATGTCAGGGTCAGGCTGAGGCCTGGTGCGACAAACGTGTCACCGGATGCGCAGTCGATTCCGAACAATGCGCCGATGTGTCCGGCGGGTATGGCTTCGATATCCTCCATCTGGTCCGCATGCATACGTGCGACCCGTCCGACTTTCACTTTACGGCCATTTCGGACATTGACAATTGTCGAGCCTTTGGAAATAATTCCCTGATACACCCGGATATAGGTGAGCTGGCCGTACTGACCGTCTTCCAGTTTGAAAGCAAAGGCGACGACAGGCTTTTCCGGATCAGTCGTAAGGGGGACAACTGCCTCGTTGTTGTCCATATCCAGGGCGTCGTTTTCAACATCCGACGGGCAGGGAAGCAGTCGTGTCACCCCATCCAGAAGGGGTTGGATTCCCTTGTTTCTGTAGGCCGATCCCATAAAGACCGGCGTGACTTTCCGCTCCAGCGTGGCTTTCCGGAGTGCGGTCAAGATAAGATCAGATGGAATCTCGCGCTCTTCCAGGATGGCCTCGGTTAACTCATCGGAAACCACGGAGACCGCATCCAGCATCTGCTCGCGGTATTCTCTGGCTTCATTCACCAAATGGGCGGGGATTTCCTCGGTCCGGATGATCTCTCCGTTATC
Source organism: Deltaproteobacteria bacterium (assembly GCA_026388755.1). Lineage (GTDB taxonomy): Bacteria > Desulfobacterota > Desulfobacteria > Desulfobacterales > Desulfatirhabdiaceae > RAAP-1. The sequence continues at coordinate 3,018 of JAPLJE010000211.1, forward strand.
TCCGTCAAAATAAAGGGCTTTCATGGCAACCAGATCCACCAGCCCCTTCATGTCGGCTTCAAGCCCGATGGGTAGCTGGACCGCAACCGGATTGTGTCCCAGTTTTTCCCGCAGTTGCTGAATCACCCGCGTGGGGTTTGCACCGCTGCGGTCGCATTTGTTGATGAAGGCAGCACAGGGAACCTTGTAGCGCTTCATCTGCTGATCAACCGTAATGGACTGGGACTGAACTCCGCCAA
>JAPLJE010000435.1 GCA_026388755.1 Deltaproteobacteria bacterium
ATGAACCACGGGAATGATCCCGGCGGCGTTGGAATACATGGGGATGCCGATCACAACTGCAAGTGGAACCGACCACCAGGCGCCTTTTCCCATGATGGAAGCCATGAAGCCTTCAGGCACGTACCCGTGAATACCAGCGCCCACGGCGATGCCGACTACCACATAGATCCAGACCTTTCCAACAATGTCTTTGACCGCATCCATACCATACTGTATCCGGTCTGCCCAATATAGTGTTTCTTCAGACGTGCTTCCGCCATTTGCATGAATCTGAAGCACCCAGTCTTCCAGAAAACGTTCCATGTGAAGTTTTCCGATGACCCATCCGGAAATCATGGCGATCAACAGTCCGGTGCTGAGATAAATGGCGGCCACCTTCCAGCCGAAAAGCCCGAAGAGCAGCACCAGAGCAATTTCATTCACCATGGGTGCTGAAATCAGAAACGAAAAAGTTACGCCCAAGGGAACTCCGGTGGTCACAAATCCAATAAAAAGCGGTACTGCTGAGCAGGAACAAAACGGGGTCACGATTCCCAGAAGCGCGGCCAGCACATTACCGATGGCTTCGCGTTTGCCGGCCAGAATGGCTCGGGTCTTTTCCGGAGAAAAAAAAGACCGGACAATGCCGACACCAAACACCACCAGGGTCAGCAGCATCAAGACTTTTGGCGTTTCAAAAATGAAAAATTCAATGGTGCCGCTCAGATGATTACCTTCCTGTAGCCGCAGTACGGTGTAGGTGATCAGATGGGAAAAATTCGCCAGTTCCTGATAAATGAACACCCATAAAACCAATAAAGGGATCATATACAGGACATACCGAAGCGCACGGGATTTTTCCTTTGAATCAATGGGAGTTCCTGGGACGTCCGGCATCACCGTACAGCAGGATTGGGGAGTGAGATCTTTCATAATGCTTCCTTATTCTTTGCAGATATCTTCCCTGCGGATTTCCGGGAGTTTGTTGACCATCCGGACAATTTCCGGATCATCCTGAAGCCAGTGCTTAAGCCCTCCCAGCAATAAGGCGGCGTATGGGCTGTCTGCGCCATCCGCAAGATTGTAATTGACCCACAATCCGCTTTTCTGGCTGATGGTAAGTCCGGCGTCTTCCAGGATTTTCAACTGCCTGGATGCGGTTGGCTGAGGAATATCCAGGGCCTTTTGAATTTCACACACGCACATGGGCTTATGCTGAAGCATTTTGATGATCTTCAGCCGGCTGGGATCCGAAAGGGCTTTCATGACTTTGATGAATTGATCCATGATGGTCTCAATATTCATTAATATGAATATAATAAATTCATAATTCAAAATAAAGCCATAACATAAAAGCATATAATAATAATATACTGAAGTATATATGGCATATTATGATTATTCACACTTCCAACCTCTGTGCGACCAATCTGGTGTGCAAAATCGCATCATGCCCCGTCTCTTGACCCGCAAACCCTTTGAACGAGAATACCATCGCCAACAAAATGTCCTTGACAGAATCCACAATAGGTGTTACCTAAAGACTCAAAAATATGAATTCATATCATTTATTAAGTCACCATCACCTCACCGATTACAAGCGTATTCGAAGCAAGAAACGTCAGATGAGTTAAATATACTGAAAACTGACAATACTTTTGGAAGGAGGGTGAAAAACCACATGAGATTTATTACTCAAATTAAAAATCAGTGGTACCATATGTTCAGATTTTATCTATTGTTTCTCCTCATTTTGTTTTCAATTTCTACGAAATGCGCATTCGCTGAAGATGATCTGACCGTATTTGATCTTCAAATAAAAACGTGGGCGGAGGATTGTAAAAAAGAAGTCACGTCAGAGCTTGATAGGCTTCTTTCCTCAGGACGTTTAAACATGGGACAGTTGTTTGACACATTCTACATCCCGATTCCCAATACGGATCCGCAAAAATATCGTACACAGTATGATAAGTATTTCGATGAAGTGCTCCAGATTATTCTCGATAAATACCTGGAAAAGGATAAAAACATTGTGTTTGTCGTGATCGTTGATACGAACGGTTACCTTCCGACACACAACCTGAAATATTCCAAGCCGATGACCGGAGATAATAAGGTGGATATCCTCGGTAATCGCTCCAAGAGAAGAAACGATGAAAGACCTGTCCGTTCCGATTTTCATCAAGGAAAAACACTGGGGCGCCATACGGTTCGGATATCTTGCAAAATGATCCAGGAACACAGATCCATGCTTAATTCATCATTCCTGAGGCATCCAAAATTTTGATTTGGTGAACAGATCACTTCTTTAGAGAAAGGAACCGGCCATGTTTAATTTTGTTAAGGAACACGTTAGCGTAAAAGTGGCATTGATTACCAATACAGTGCTATTGGCGGTCATGATAATTGGTACCGGAGTTCTAGTCCTTGAACAAAGCAAGAGCCTTGAAATGCAATTGTTTGATAAAGGGAAAATGCAATCCATCATTGGGGCAAAAATTGTAAGTAAAGTTCTTGAAGAAGCCGTTGACAACGGCGTCATTACGGTTGCTGATGCCTTTGATACCAATTATGAAGCCATACATGGATTCGATCCGCCTAAATACCACACCAAGTATGATTTTTATCTGGATAAGGTATTGCTTGCATTGGAGGACGAGTTCCTTGTTGATCAAGACGTCATTTTTGCCGTTGCCGTTGACATGAATGGATACCTTCCTACGCATAACTCGCGTTTTCAACAGCCGATTACCGGGGATCAGCAAAAAGACAAGGTCGGGAATCGCACCAAAAGAATGTTTAATGATCCGGTAGGCATAACGGCCGCAAAGAATCAGGTAAAAGGCTTCCTCCAGGTCTATCATCGGGATACGGGAGAGACGATGTGGGATATTTCCTGTCCTGTTTTCGTCAAAGGTAAACAATGGGGCGGGTTTAGAATAGGCTTTTCCCTTAAGGAAGTCGATGCGGCAAAACATAGATTGATGGTAATGCTCGTATCCATCATGTTCGGTATCCTCGCCGTATCTACAGTGCTCATATATTTTACCGTTAAAAAAATATTAAAGCCCATAAATGATCTTACAAAGGTGACGGAACAGTTAGCCTCCGGAACCGCCGGAAATATAGATGAAAAGATTGCAGTCAACAGCAATGACGAGATAGGTCAGCTCAGCTCGGCCATAGAAAAATTAAGGGTGAGCGTTGTTTTAGCTATGCAAAGACTTAAAAAAGAGCGAGATAGTCGTAAGTGATAGATTATAGGGACCCGCCGTCTGTCACCTCAATACACGGGGCAACCTGATCACGGGCCATGGCCGCAAGATTGCGGCCATGCGCTCATCGACTTATCTTCCACGGCCGATAAGAAAGATGCCGTAAGTTGCGCGTAAGTTGGGGAAGATTTTAATCGCTTTCCCGAATCGATTCTCGGATTGCGTATGGATGGCGGCTTCTTTGAGTACGGCGAAGCCGACCTCATGGGCAAATTTTCTGAAATCCTTAATTGTGATCACCCGGATGTTGGGGGTGTTGTACCATTCATAGGGCAGTTGCCGGCTTATCGGCGCATAGCCTGAGAAAAGCAGTTGCAGCCGGATGCCCCAGTGACTGAAATTGGGGAAACTGACGATGCCTTTTTTCCCGATGCGCATCATCGATTGAATCAAGGCTGCCGGTTCATAGACCTGCTGCAGGGTTTGGCTCAGGATCACATAATCAAAAGCATTGTCCGGATAATCCAGGATTTCCGTATTGATATCCCCCTGGAGTATGGACAGTCCTTTCTCAATTCCATCGCCAACCTTTTTTTCGTCATGCTCGATGCCCGATCCGGTAACCTGTTTATGTCGGATCAGAAATTGCATCAAGTCCCCCTCGCCGCAACCCAGATCCAGCACCCGTGATCCGGGCTCTATCCAGGAGGCGATGATATGCAGGTCATGGCGCAGTTTTTTCGGTTGTGTGGCTGACACGTTCTAAAAATCCTCTGATCATGGCTGTAAGGCGTTCATTGGAAATGAGAAGTGGCCCCACTCCGCCTCGATTTCACAAAAACTGACATCCAGCCCGTTTTTTTTCATGGCCTTTACCATGTCCTTGGATTGGTATGTTGGATAGAGCCAATCGGATGTAAAGGATACGACCAAAAACGCGGCCTTTGTCTTTGAAAAGGCCTCGACGCTGGAGCCGTTCCCGTGCTGCATTTCAATGTCATAATAATCGGCGGCCTTGGTGATGTACAGAAATGAATTGGCGTCAAATCGGTCCACGAATTTCTTGCCCTGGTAGCGCAGATAGCTTTCCACCTGGAAATCGGCATTGAAATTGAACGAAAAGTCGCTTTTATCCTGCAGGTGCCGGCCAAATTTCAAGCGCATGGATTTGTCTGAAAGATATGTGATGTGACCGATCATGCGGGCAACGGCGAGGCCGAGATCGGGTTTGGGTCCCGAATAGTAGTTGCCGTTGTTCCATTTCGGATCGGCCATGATTGCCTGCCGGGCAACCTCGTTAAACGCGATGGCCAGGGCCGAATGACGGGTGGTGGTTGCCAGCGGAATTGCCGATACAACCCTGTCCGGATAGCGAACGCACCACTCCAGAACCTGCATGCCGCCGATGGAACCCCCCACTACCGACAGGATTTTTCCGATTCCCAGATGATCCATCAGCGCTTTCTGTGCCTGGACCATGTCGCCAATGGTGACGACCGGAAAATCAAGGGCATGGGGTAGGGCAGTTTTCGGGTTGATGCTGTTCGGCCCGGTGGATCCCATACAGCTGCCGATGATATTGGAGCAGACCACAAAATATTTATCGGTGTCGATACCCTTCCCCGGACCGACCATGTTATCCCACCAACCGGGATTTTTATCTTCCGGTTCATAATAACCGGCAACATGGGAATCGCCGGAAAGCGCGTGTGGGATCAAAACGACATTGCTTTTATCGGCGTTCAGTGAGCCATAGGTTTCATAGGCAAGCGTAATCGGACCCAGTCTGGCGCCGCTTTCCAGCACAATCTCGCTCGGCGGATCGGCAAAGGTGAAAAATTTCTTTTCAACGATTCCAACCGAAATGTTGTCCTTGTCGTGTTCGATGTATTCGCTCATTTATTGTCTTTTCCGGTCTTATCCGCGGGCATCATGTGCCGGCAAATGCCTGATCCAGATCAGCCAGAATATCGTCTATGTGCTCGATGCCGATGGACAGGCGGATGAGATCCGGTGTCAGGCCCCCGGCTCTTTGCTGTTCTTCTGAGAGCTGGGAATGGGACGTACTTGACGGATGCAGCACCAGGCTTTTGGCATCGCCCACATTGGCCAAGTGGGAAAACAGTTTAAGACTGTCTACAAATCTGCTGCCCGCGGCTGATCCGCCTTGAATACCGAACACCACCATACCGCAGAAGCCTTTTTGAAGATATCTGCGGGCAATGGGATAGCTGGGGTCATTCTTAAGACCCGGATATCTCACCCAGGTCACATTGGGGTGTGACGATAAGTACTTTGCCACGGCCATTGCATTTTCACAGTGTCGCTCCATGCGTAGCGGCAGCGTTTCAAGCCCTTGCAAAAATATCCAGGCGTTGTCCGGAGAAATACACGCACCCAGGTTTCTCAGCGGCACCAGGCGCATCCGCATCATAAAAGCGATCGGGTTCAGATCCCCCAGGTCATGGGCATAACGCAGGTCATGATAACCGGGGTCGGGTTCATTGAATAATGCGAATTTTGGGTCTTTCCAGTCGAATTTTCCGGCATCGATCACAATTCCGCCAATGGCGGTTCCATGTCCTCCCATCCATTTGGTCAGCGAGTTGACGACAATATCGGCGCCGTAATCGATGCTTTTCAGTAAATAAGGGCTCGTAAACGTGGCATCCACGATCAGCGGGAGGTGATGTTTTCTGGCGATGGCGGAGACGGCTTCGATGTCCGTAAATTCCAGCACCGGATTTCCGATCGTTTCGATAAAAATGCCTTTGGTCTTTGCGGTCACGGCCTTGTCGAAATTGCCGGGATCCCGCGGATCCACAAATTTCACGTGGATGCCGAACTGCGGCAGAATGCTGTCAAACATCGTATAGGTGCCGCCGTAAAGATTGTTGGCGGAGACAATCTCATCTCCGGCAGCACAGAGATTAATGATGGAATAGTATATCGCGGCGGTTCCCGATGCCAGGGCCAGGGCTGCAGCACCGTTTTCAAGGGCCGCGACCCGCTGCTCCAGAACATCCTGAGTCGGGTTCATGATCCGGGTGTAGATATTGCCGGGCTCCTTGAGAGCAAACAGATCTGAAGCGTGTCGGGTGCTTTTAAACACATACGACGAGGTTCTGTGTATTGGTACACCTCTGGATGTCGTTGTCGGATCGGGTTGCTGGCCGGCATGCAGGCATAGGGTTTCGAATTTGAAATTCTGATTCACGATCATCTCCTTATGGGGAAGGCTTGGGTGTACAGAGGCGAAAGGCGGCTCAGAGAGAGACCGGGCGCTTGAAACCGAAAATCTCATCCACCATATCCAGAAAATGCGAAAAGATCAATGCTTCTGCTTCTTTCATGCGAAAGATGGCGCTTGGTGTCACCACGGCATCGGAAACTGCGACTGTCTGAAGGCGCTGAAGAATCTGGCGGCCGTCGACCATCTGGCCACAGGCGTCTGTGCAGCGGCCGCAGGACAGGCAGAGCCAGATGGACGGAGATCTGACCAATTCCTCTGCAAGCCCGAGGTTCACCATGCGAACAATGAACCGGGGATCGAAAACGCT
>JAPLJE010000481.1 GCA_026388755.1 Deltaproteobacteria bacterium
CGCATCCCGGGCATCCACTTCGGTGCCTTTATTCCAATCCTTCACACGGATCGAACGGAAGGAATTGACGCCTTTTTCCTGGACAATGCGCAGCATGCACGCCGCACCACAGGTATGCTCCGTTTTACCGTCGTTGTAGACCAGTTCACAGGCAGTTCGCAGATACTGGTCGATCCACATCCCGCATACCTGACAACTTTCCCGTTCCTCTCCGGCCCAAGCCAGCGAGGGAATCAGCAAAAAAAGACAGAAACCAATGACGCAGAACTTTCTGAAAACAGGCATTGAATTCTCCTTAGATTATAAACACCGATAAAAATCGGTGATGTTTTTTTGGGGACAGATTCAGAACCGTTCATCCACGGCAATCAGGGGATACCGAATTACCTACCGGTTTTTCAGAAAAATGACTTTTTCCCGGCCAAATACCGTAACGATGATGATATGATCCTGAATTTTTGAAATGGTTCCTTTTCTCAGCGGCATATTGCAGAGACACCGGCCATCGGGGTCGCGGGAGAGAGAATTGCAACACATCATTGGGCAACCGCAGACATATACCGTTTCCCCAATCTGGTATCCCTCGGAAGACAGCAGTTTTTCGTCTTGCCTGGATGGGTTGCAACCAATAAGAAGCGTTGCAGCCACGACAGCAATCATTAACTTTCTCATGGATTGTACGAACGATAAGTTAACACGGATTCCCAATACCGCTATGACCCGTTTGATGGTTCCAAGGATATCAGCGGCCGCAACCCACCGCTAACCCGGATACCGTGATGAGATGATCTGCAGAAACGCTTCATTAGGGGGAGCACGCGGTTTTATTGGGATGAAAAAACCGGTGGAATATACAAAACCTTCCTCAAATAATGAGAGGTATGATATGAGAGGAGGTTGATCAATATCGTCAAGGGAACAAGTCTGAAGAATCGAGAGATTGCTTTGCGGCTTGGCATGCGCATGAATCGGACAGGACTGCGCATAGCACTCGCAGAAGGAATGGTAGCTTCCAACAAATATGAAAAGGATGAGAAATCCTGTCAATATGATACTGGTTGTTCTACGAATCACCATCTTAGACAAGACACCGCTCCATATTTCAATGCAAAAATTCGATTCGTTATGTTGATTCCAAAGGAAGTGATTATTTTTTTTCCTCATCTGCCGTGATATTGTTCATATTGATCACAATTTCCTTTTTGCCGATCAGTCCCAGTTCCTGCCTGGCAATTGCCTCAATATAGACGGGGTCATTTTTTAACCGTTCTATTTCATGATAGAGCCGCAGATTTTTCCTTTTGAGTTCAGCATGAGTATTCTTCAGGGTTTGGCGTTCAATTTTGATCAACTGGAGACTGGAAATACCTTTGTCACCCACGATGATCGAAAAAAACAAAACGACAATCCCCATGACCGCAAGGACCATGGCAATGTATTGTCCGGCACCGGGGGGTTTATCTGAAGATTTCATGCTGTTTTCTATGACACAGTTCAGGGGGTTCCGTCAAGATTTCAAGCAGAAGTTTCCTTCGGAAGCAGATAAATCAGCGCCATCGTCAGTACTGGAAGAATGGCAATGACATTCAGGACCGGTGCGATCGCGAACATGTCGGCCAGTTTTCCGGTTATCGGCGTCATAACGCCGCCGGTCCCAATGGCAAATCCCATCATCAGGCTGGATGCCATGGATTTTCCCTTTGGCGCCAGTTTCTGGGCCAGGGCAACCCCAAGAGGGAGTGTGGCCAACGCAAAGGCCCCGGTAATGAAGGTGTTCAGGTAAAGCCAGTTTCCCGGCACATTCAGCATCACGTATATGGCCGGCGTGGTCAGCAGATGCGCCCCGTAAAACACCGGCTTGAAACCGATGCGATCCGACAGGTGACCTGCGATCAACCCGCTGAACGCTCCGGCAATGGTAAAAAGGGATACCACCCCGCCGATTGAAACCAGGGAATAGCCCTGCCTGGCGTAATGCACCGGCAGATAAGTCAGGAGCGACTGACTGACAAATGCCCGGGATGCCATGATGAGCCAGATCAGGATGATCGGCTTCCAGACCGATCCAAACACTTCGCGGATGGATCCGATCAATCCGAAATCCTTTAACCCTTCACATTCCGGCGCCGGAACCGTAACATACAGATAACCCATCACGATCAGTCCCAGAATCATGGTGATGGGCATGGATTTCAAACCATAAGTGGCCACGAACCAGGTGATAAACAGCGGACCGACGCCAAAAGCCAGGGTACCTCCCATATTAAACACCGACAGTGAAAAACCGATATTCCGGCCGGAATAGGTCGAAATCATGCCGGCAACTGTCGGATGAAACATGGATGAACCGATAGAGCCCAACGCTACCAGAATGACCAGCATCCAGAACGTGGGCGCAATCCCCATCAGGGAAGTCAGAATAATGACCAGAAAAGGACCTCCTAGAATGAATATCCTGGTTTTATAATGGTCCGCGATGTATCCGATGGGCGGCTGAACAACAAAGGCCAGAAAGCGGCTGATTCCGGTGATGAGTCCCACCTGGGTCAGGGTCAGCGAGAAATGGTCCACAAACACCGGCATCAGGGGGTTGATAAAGGAACTGTAAAAATCACCGGTAAAATGAACCAGCGTCAAGGCAAAAATCATTTTCAGGTTATTGTTTTCAGATCGTATGTTCATGGGTCCGCAAGCATGATTGTTTTTTTTCCGCATCCGGGTCATCCTGTAAATGGAACATAAATTTCCGGCAAATGCTGACAGAATGCAGGAAGTTTTTGACTTTTATTTTTTTCAGACTATCATAACCCATGATTATATCAAGACGGAAAGGAAGATAAGGACACCATGAACTGCATTGACGCCATTGAAGGGAGTTTTAAGTGTCTGATCAACCGGTTTCATCAGGTGTATCTGGATGAAAGCCTGGACGACACGATTTATGTCCGCAACATTCGATCCCTGATAGAAGGGCTTGATGATTTCATTCAACACAATAAAGAGCTTCAACTGATTGATCCCAAAATACTGAAAAGCGTCATCTATGGCTACGCCAAAGATAAATGGCTGAAAAGCATTCGGGACCTGATCAGCAAAGAACACCCGCCAGCCGGAATATCCATCGGCACGGAGTCGGATGAGTATTATCTATATTATTTTGATTACATTTACCATCACGGCATGTATCCCCGGTAACCGTCAGCATCATTCAGCGAGGCAGCCATGCTTCCCGAATCCTTTAAAGCCCTGATTGTTCACTCAACTTCCGAAGCCCATCATGAACGGCGGATTGCCGAAAAATCCATTCGGGACCTGCCGGCAGGCGATGTGCTGATTCAGGTCATGTACTCTTCCCTGAATTACAAGGATGCCCTTTCCGCAACCGGCAACAGGGGAGTTACCCGGACCTACCCCCACACCCCCGGTATCGATGCCGCGGGCATCGTGGCGGAATGCTCCCACCCCGCATTCCTGCCCGGTGATCCGGTGCTGGTAACCGGATATGATCTGGGCATGAATACTTCCGGCGGATTCGGCCAGTATGTCAGAGTTCCAGCAGACTGGGTGGTAAAGTTGCCGGAAAATCTTTCCCTCAAAGAAAGCATGATCTATGGCACCGCCGGTTTTACGGCATCCCTGTCGGTTCTGAAGATCGTTGAACATGGCCTGTCCCCCGATTCCGGAGACATCCTGGTTACCGGCGCTACCGGCGGAGTCGGAAGCCTGGCCGTTTCCATTCTATCGAAAATCGGTTATTCGGTAACCGCTGCCACAGGAAAAACAGATCAGAATGATTTTCTGCAAAACCTTGGCGCCAAAGCGGTAATTTCAAGAGCTGACATCGAGGATGACTCCGAACGGCCGCTTCTGAAAGCCAGATGGGCCGGAGTCGTGGATACCGTCGGCGGCAATATTCTGGCATCGACACTCAAATCGACGTTTCAGCGGGCAGCGGTCACCTGCTGCGGAAACGTGGCTTCACCCACTTTTGCCGCCACGGTGTATCCCTTTATCTTAAGGGGTATTACCCTATATGGCATCGATTCCGCCAGCACCCCCATGCCCCTCAGAGAGAAAATCTGGCAGAAAATTGCCGGGGAATGGAAGATCAGCCATCTCGATCTTCTCCATACAGAAATTCCCCTTGAAGGCCTGGAGCTTGCCATTGAACGGATGTTGTCCGGAGGACAGCGCGGCAGGGTGATCGTCAATCTGGCGAACTGATCGTCTTTATTCGTCCATTAAAAACGATCCTGCCGGCACTTCACCCGGCGCAGACAGCGGATCTTCCCGCCACCCAGGACATATCCCCATCTCCATTTGAGCTCCAGCATGAACTCATTGACCTTCACCTCAGCCTCGGCCTGCGTTCCGAACTCCGCCGCTGATTTCAGTTTTTTTCTGTCTCGATGTAACCTTTCGGCATCTGGACGCGACTAAACCATCAAGAGCAACATGCCGGCCTGGATGTGCTCATGGAAAATTCCGAAGGTGCAGTCAGACAGGGAGATAATGTGTCCAACAGTCCGCCTTATCAGGGCGACGGGCCTCAGGATTCCGAAATCATCAGCCGGGTTCTCGGTGGGGACGCCAATGCTTTTGAAACATTGGTCAACCGGTATTCCCGGCTGGTTTTCGGCATCGTCGGCAAACACATCCCCCGGGACCGGGTGGATGAGGTGGCTCAGGACGCTTTTGTCGAAGGTTTCCGCTCTTTGAGTTCCTTCTCGCAAACAAGTCCTTTTGGTCATTGGATGGCAAAAATTGCCGTCAGATGCTGTTATGATTTCTGGCGAAAGCACCACAGGAAGAAAGAGGTGCTCGTCAGCGACCTTTCGCAAGGGGCTCAAGACTGGATGGACAATTTGATGGCCGTGCAGTCCAATGAGACATTCAAACGCGAAGCGGCGGCTGCGGAAGCCGTCGAAGTTCTGGATCACGCTCTCGGCCGGCTCTCCGCCGAGGATCGGATGGTCGTGACGTTGGTGCATCTGGAGGGTCTGCTGGTAAAAGAGGCGGCTGTTTTGCTAGGCTGGAGCTTGACTACCGTCAAAGTGCGAGCGCACAGGTCAAGGAAGAAACTGCGCCGAATCATCCTGGAACTTCAAGATGGCGCGTCAGAGACTGAAGAGGTGATGTATGAAAAAGCACAATAGGGATGTTCAAATAATTGAAGAAACCCTTATTCAGGCACACCGGAGCACGTCACAGGCGGAGCCCGGACCGTTTTTTCATAAAAAGGTGATGACGCGCATCCTGGAAGAGAGCGGGTCTTCACGGGCGCTGGCCCCCAATGGCCTCAACACCGGGCGCCTTGTCTGGCGTCTTGCACTTTTGAGCTATCTCGTCGTGACCGTTCTGGCCGCTCACCTGATGACTTCAGGCCTGGATTCCCAATACCAGGTTTCCTGGTTCATCCTGGACAATTCTTCCAGCCTGGATCTTTTCCACACATTTGGGATTATGTGAAAGGGAGTCTCTTGTGAAGAAATTTAAACTGTGGGCCGGTCTCTTTGCCCTGTTTTGCTCGGGTGTGCTCTTAGGGGTGCAGGTGTCCTGGCGAATTGCCGAGGACAAGGCTATCGAGAACCTCACCCGAGAACAGCCCAGAGTTCCCAATTCTATCATAAGAAAGCTCGACCGGGA
>JAPLJE010000120.1 GCA_026388755.1 Deltaproteobacteria bacterium
AGAGGTCACACCCGTTCCCATCCCGAACACGGAAGTTAAGCTCTTCAGCGCCGATGGTACTGCCAGGGAAGCTTGGTGGGAGAGTAGGACGCCGCCGAAAATCTTATATATAAAGCCTGTCATCAAATGATGACAGGCTTTTTTGTTGTCAGATCGAAAGCGTTTCGCCTGATAACTTGAGAACTCATTCTACCCTACAGGTCCAGTCTGTATTATGTGATTTGTAATAGAATTGTCTTTCCTCATATCTGCTTTGCTTTTCACTGGATTCCTCCGTAATATGTATGTATTCGAAGATATGATCTTTCCACGGCCTGTTTGCATATATGATATGGGGGTAACAGATGAATTTTCCAGAGCTTAAAATCGGCGATCTTGTCAGCCGCATACCGATTATTCAGGGAGGGATGGGGGTCGGGATCTCCATGTCCGGACTGGCATCGGCTGTGGCAAATGAAGGGGGGATCGGCGTGATTGCCGGCGCCATGGTCGGTATTGACGAGCCCGATATTACCGAGAATCCGGTTGCAGCCAATGTCAGGGCGTTGAAACAGATGATTCGAAAGGCAAGGTCCCTGACCCGCGGCATTATCGGCGTTAATATCATGTTCGCCCTGACCCACTATGCGGATCTTGTCAAAGCCGCGATAGAGGAAGGGGTAGACATCATTTTTTCAGGCGCCGGCCTGCCCATGGATCTGCCCGGGTATCTGACAAACGGCTCCCGGACAAAGCTGGTTCCCATTGTCTCTTCCGCACGGGCCGCCAGACTGATCTGCCAAAAGTGGCTATCAAGATTCAATTATCTTCCGGATGCTTTCGTGGTCGAAGGACCAAAGGCCGGAGGGCATCTCGGATTTAAATTAGAACAGATTGATGACCCTGCATTCGCCATTGAACGATTGGTCGTTGAAGTGATCGAAGCTGTTGATGCCATCGCTGCCGGACGCGGCGTCACGGTCCCGGTTATTGCTGCCGGCGGCATTTACACCGGAGCGGATATCCAACGGTTTTTAAATCTGGGGGCGGCTGGGGTGCAGATGGGAACCCGATTCGTGGCAACCCATGAATGCGATGCCAGTCAGGACTTCAAGAAAACTTATCTTGAGGCTGAAAAAGAAGATCTGATCATCATCAAGAGTCCGGTGGGAATGCCGGGCCGGGCCCTGCGGAACCAGTTCCTGACAGAAGTGGAAAACGGCAACAAAACGCCCTTCACCTGCCCCTATCACTGTATCAAAACCTGCGATCGAACAAAAAGCCCCTATTGCATCGCACTGGCACTGGCCGGCGCCCGAAAGGGAAAGTTTAAGAACGGGTTTGCCTTTGCCGGATCCAATGCCTACCGGATAGATAAAATTATTTCCGTCAAGGAATTGATCGACTCGTTAAAGTTGGAGTTTTCCCAGGCTTGCTGCTGCTGAAGCCGCAGCCCACGGGTCTCACTTCTTTTTCCAGAAGCGCTCTATTGATAAATTGACTAAAAAATCTTGTCCGGGTTCATCAGCCCCTTGGGGTCGATCGTTTCCTTGATCCGGCGCATGAGATGATAGCTTTCCCCATGTTCGAGCTGCATGAATTTGCGCTTGCCGATGCCCACCCCATGCTCGCCCGTGCAGGTGCCCCCCACATGAACGGCTTTTTCCACGATGGCATGGTTAATGGCTTCCAGCTTCGACCATTCCGCTGTATCCGCGGGATCCCCCACGAGCACCACGTGCAGATTGCCGTCTCCCGCGTGTCCGAAAACATAGCCGATGGAGCCATATTCGTCCACAATCTTCTGCGAAAACACGACGAGCTCTGGATAGCGAGAGATCGGAACCGCTGCATCAACGATCAGGGTTTGTTTTTTCGGATGGGCGCGATGGATGGTTTCCCATGCTTCGTGGCGGGCGCGCCACAGGTCTTTTCGGGCGCTTTCTTCGGTTGCGAAGGTAAAGCCGATAGCGCCGCAGTCCTCGCACACCTCTCTGGCCAGATCCGCTGTTTCCTGAAGAACGTTTTTGCTGATTCCGTGAAACTCGCAGAAAAGCGAAGGTTCCTCGGGAAGGCCGAGATGCTTTTCCCGGTTCATCAACTGGATCAATCCGGGCGGCAAGAGTTCCAGGGCGGCAGGTCCCAGGCCCGATCCGATCATCAGGGCCACGGCCCTGGAGGCGCTCTCCAGATCCTTGAAACGAATGGTTGCGGCCAGAAAATGAC
>JAPLJE010000506.1 GCA_026388755.1 Deltaproteobacteria bacterium
AGCTTGTCGCCCTGCTGTGCCAGAATGGGGTTCATCACCTTTTCCACGAATGCCGGCACTTCGGCACCAAGAATGTCGCTTCCCGCGGCATCTTTCCAGGATTCGGGATATTTGACTTCCTCAAGGTTGGCAAGAGTCTGATCCACGGCATCCATATTCATCTGGATGATTTTCTCACCCTTATTGCCGTAAACCTTTTTGATTTCGCCTTTCAACAGCAAAAGCGCCTCCTCAACGGGCAGCACGTTGGCCAGTTTGAAAAATGCGGTCTGCATAATCATGTTGATCCTGCCGCCCAGGCCCACGGCATTGGCGATTTTGACCGCATCCAAGTTGTAAAACTTCAGCTTGTTGCCGGCGATGAACCGCCGCATCCTGGCCGGCAGCATCGTTTCCATTTCTTCGAATGACCAGTTGGAATTCAGCAAAAAGGTTCCGCCGGGTTTGATGCCTTCCAGCACATCATAAATCTGAACATAATTGGCTTTGTGACAAGCCACAAAATCCGCCGTGTTCACCAGATACGTGGACTGGATGGGCTCATTCCCAAACCGCAGGTGAGAAACCGTAATGCCCCCGGATTTTTTGGAATCATAGGCAAAATAGCCCTGAGCATACATCGGGGTGTTGTCGCCAATAATCTTGATGGCAGTTTTGTTGGCGCCAACGGTTCCATCTGAACCCAGGCCCCAGAACTTGCACTGAACCGTGCCCTTGGGGGTGGTGTCAATCAGATCTTCAACATCCAGGGAAGTCCGGGTGACGTCATCGATAATCCCGACAGTAAAATGATTTTTGGGTCCTGCCGCATTCATGTTTTTAAAGACGGCCTTGACCATGGCAGGGGTGAATTCCTTGGAACCCAGTCCATATCGTCCGCCGGTAATCATCGGCATCTCGCCTCTTTCCATGAAGGCTGTACAGACATCCATATAGAGCGGATCACCTATGGCGCCCGGCTCTTTGGTCCGGTCCAGAACCGTTATTCTGTCGCAGGATGCCGGCAGCGCTTCCAGAAAATCAGAGATGCAGAAAGGTCTGAAAAGCCGGACTTTGACCAGACCCACCCGTTCTCCATGGTCATTCAAGCGATTGACCACTTCTTCGATGGCTTCGCAGGATGAACCCATGGATATGATTACGCGTTCGGCCAACGGATCTCCCACATAATCGAAGAGGCGATAACGCCTTCCGGTCAGGTCACCCACTTTTTTCATGTATTTGGAAATCACTGCGGGAATTTGTTGATAAAAAGAATTAGCAGCCTCCCTTCCCTGAAAATAGATGTCCGGGTTCTGAGCAGTTCCCCGGATGTGGGGATGTTCGGGGTTCATGGCCCGGTTGCGGAACGCCTCGATGGCTTCAAAATTGGTCAACGCCGCCATATCCACATAATCAATCAGTTCGATTTTCTGAATTTCATGGGAGGTTCTGAACCCATCGAAAAAATGCAGAAACGGAACCCGTCCTTCAATGGCGGAAAGATGCGATACCAGCGCCAGATCCATGACTTCCTGAACCGAGTTGGAACACAGAAGAACAAATCCGGCCTGACGAACAGACATGACATCGGCGTGATCCCCGAAAATGGAAAGGGCGTGGGCGGCAAGGGCGCGGGCAGTTACATGAAATACGCCCGGCAAGAGCTCTCCCGATATTTTGTACATATTGGGAATCATAAGAAGCAGCCCCTGAGAGGCCGTGAACGTGGTGGTCAAA
Source organism: Deltaproteobacteria bacterium (assembly GCA_026388755.1). Lineage (GTDB taxonomy): Bacteria > Desulfobacterota > Desulfobacteria > Desulfobacterales > Desulfatirhabdiaceae > RAAP-1. Next base: position 1,720 of record JAPLJE010000506.1, read on the forward strand.
GACCCCGCGGCCAGCGCGCCGTGAACAGCGCCGGCTGCGCCGGCTTCGGACTGCATCTGCTTGACAAGAAGGGTCTGACCGAATATATTTTTTCGCCCCTGGGCCGACCATTCATCGGCAATCTCTCCCATCGGGGTCGAAGGGGTTATCGGGTAAATGGCGGCAACATCGCTCATGGCATACGCCACATGGGCTGCGGCAGTGCAGCCATCTATTGTTTTCATTTTCTTGGACATGACGATTCTCCTTTGCTATGGTTTTTTCCAAACAACTTCCATTAGATAAAGCTTTTTTAGCGTATAATCGGTATTTTGTAAACAGGATAGGTGTTTTTGTCTTAAAACTGCTGCAACACCTGCGTTTTTTGAGGTTTTTTTACAAAAAAACCCAAAGGGTCAATAACTTCGCGAATCATTCTTAATTCTGTTTCTGTCGGGGGATCGAATGCAGTTACATCCGGATCCATCAACAGCTCAAAGCCCGTTGCAGCCTGAACACTTGCCGGTGTTTCTCCAGGCAGGGTTTGAAGCAGTTTCATCCGGTGGGTTTTGTCATCAAAACCCAAAATAGCCTTTGTGGTAATCACCCGATAAGGCCCCTTTCCAACCAGTCCCGCTTTTTTTCTTGCTTCGGGACTCCCGTCCAGATAGCCGGGACTGGTGACGTAATTGAGCTTTTTGTTGAAGCGCCTGCGCTCATGCGGCATGATCAAAATGGTCCGCTCGCAGGAGGATGCCATGTCACTGGCGCCGCCACTGCCAGGAAGCCTGGTTGTGGGCTTCATATAATTCTCCGGGAACCTTCCCATCATGGTGGAATTCAAATTACCATAAGGGTCGATTTCAGCACCGCCGACAAATCCGAAATCGCAAAACCCCCGCTGAGTCAGTTCAAACGCAGAGTTTAAGCCCCTGACATACGATGCACCGCTCGATGTGCGGGAGTCGCCAACCGAAAACGGGAGGCCGCTGTCTAAAGTGGGGCCGACAGCGCCGGCTTCAAAAACGGCGATGATGCCCGGCGCATGGGTTTTCCGCGCCAGGAGCGTTGCGATCATCGGAAGGCCCGTACCGACAAATACCACTTTGTTATCTTCCAATACCCGCGACCCGGCTATCACTAACATTTCCTGAGGGGTGTAGTCTGTACCGGCAATTATCACGCTAACTCCTTACATTAGTTTTTCGAAATTTCTCATCTCGGAATGATATTCTTCCAGGATTTTCCGCACCGGAAATGTGTCCATAAAATCCCGAAAGTCCTGAACGCCGAAGATGTATTCGTCATAATAGGCAGTTAAGGGTTCGATATCTTCCCTTGTCAAATGCTTGGCAAGCGCATGGAACGACGCGATATGCTCTTTGTTAAAGTAATAATGTCTGCGACAACTGGTCGGTTTTGTTTTGAATGATACGGCCGCCACCGGGTTCCCCGAATAATGCAGTTGCCGTATTGATCTGCTGTTTGAACATGAAGTATCCCCACATTCGGGTGACTTGCCGGAACCAGCACAATCGGCGTTCCGGTAAAAGGACAGTCCATCACTTTGGCACGACATTTTTCCAGAATATCGCTGCCCAGAGGCCCCCGCGTGGGAAGAAAAGGCAGCCCCATGGCTCCAGCTTTAAAACGGGCGGACATATTGTAGTTGCTCCAGTCTTCCAGTTCCAGCTTGCCACGCTCGGCAAGATAGCGGAAAACAGGCGACAGCCCAAAAGACTCATGAGCCCAGTAAGCAAATTCAATGCGCTTGATCGAAAAATGATCCGGTGCAATCGCCATGGCGCCGCCCAG
>JAPLJE010000589.1 GCA_026388755.1 Deltaproteobacteria bacterium
GCATTCAGTGCCCAGAATCCGGAATCCGCGTTACTTCAGAATCTTGTCTTCCCATCCCAGATCTTTGAGAACCCCGGTATAAATTTCCGCGACTTTTTTCAGTTTGGGAGCCAGCTTCAGGAGTCCGACTGCCGATCCTTTTACACGGATTTTTTTGCGGGTAATGGCCATGACCGGGTTCAGCTTGTTGGACCATGACCGATGGGCGTCATCCGCCGAAAGGCTCATGGTCATATCCGGTTCTTCGGAAGGCTTTCCGGGACCGACGTTCAGGTTGCCGGCGCGAGTGTCTATCCAAAAGCTGCAATTGGGGCCATCCTCCGTATAGTCAAAGAGGATGAGCTGGTTGACTTTTTTCAATCCGGATGACAGTTCCGCATCCGCCATGGCGGCTTGAAAGAGTTTGATAAATGCCTGAATGGGTTCGTTTTCATTTTTCCAGTATTCCATGATAAATCTCCTTTTGTGTGAAAGTGAGACGTGTCTGCCTTAATGCTAATATGCCGTAAGAAACAATTCCAGAATATCCGAGTCCTCAAGATACCGGGGGTTGTAGCTGATCGAGGAATCCGATGCCGCAAGGTCAACGGTTTGTTGAAGTTCACTTGGGTCATTCGGAACGTTAAAATCCCGAAGGGTTTCGGGCAAACCGATGTCTTTTTTCAGATCTTTTACAGCCTGCACGGCTGCCATTGCCGCTTCAGCCTCAGACATGCCATGGACCGCGATTCCCATGGCGTCGGCGACCATCGTATAGCGCTCCGGAGCCGTCTCCACATTGGAGGCCATCACCACCGGCAGCATGATGGCGTTGGCCAGCCCGTGGGGAATGCCGTAGTGGGCGCCAAGGGCATGGGCCGTGGCGTGAACCGCGCCGAGCATGGCATTTCCGAAACAGAGACCGGCAAGGGAGCTGGCGATCAGCATGTTGCCCCTGGCAATGATGTTGTCGGGTTCATGGACGGCCATGGGGAGATATTTGAAAATGAGCCGGATGGCATGAAGTCCGCAGGCGTCGGCAATGGGTTCCGCACCGGAGGAGGTGACGCCTTCCACCGCATGGGTCAGGGCATCCATGCCGGTAAAGGCGGTGATTTTGGGCGGAAGCTTAATGGTTAGCTCCGGATCCAGCATGGCAATATCGGCATTATAGGGATGCGTCACCTGCAGCTTGACCCGGGCGTCAACATCCAGAACCACGATGGCCGTGGTGACCTCGCTGGCGGTGCCGGCCGTTGTCGGAAAAACGATGTGGGGCGGAAGCGGTTTGGCGCCGTCCCACAGGGCGGCCTGCTCAGCCAGGGGCATGAAATCATCGGCACCGTCGCCGATCAGGATGTTGACGGCCTTGGCGGAATCCATCACGCTGCCGCCGCCAACCACGACCATGCAGTCGGCGCCTTTATCCCGGTAAAATGCGGCGCCCTCATTGATCAGGTCAATTCGGGCATCCTGAACGATATGATCAAAAATTCCCGCCAGCTCCAGGCCGGATTTTTCCATGGCATCCGCCACCAGTTGCACCACCCCGGCATTCACCACGCCTTTGTCGGTGATGATCACGGCCCGGGTTCCGCCCAGTTGATTCATTTCAAAGCCCAGCTCGGATCGAATGCCGGGACCATACATGATGCGGGGCCGGTTGGCCCAGGAAAAAAAAGGATTCAATTCAATATCCGGGTATTTCATGGATGCCCTCCCATATAATGAAGTGTTGATTGGTGGGACCTTGCCAGCAAAGTATCATAAAACTGAATATGATTCTAGTTATGAATTGTATTTTAATTGCTATCATGCATTTCCGTCTGAGTCAAGATAAACAATCTGTCAGACAGGCTTTTGTCATTGAAGGAGAGCTCATTGACAAAAAACCGGATCTGGATCAGCACCGGTTACGACCCGGAAAACAGGATACGCTTCCGGGGGAAAGCAATGGTTTTCCCTTGACAGTGCAAAGACTTTTATTCTACATTTTTTCAGATAAATATAAACGGCTTCCCCTTTTAGAGAATTCTGGAAAAATGTTTAAACCTTACAAAATTGCCTATCAGCTCCAGCATGTCAAGGTCCGGCAGGTCAAACGCTTCAGCCTGCTGCGGGAAACTGTCGCCCACCTGCTGTCGGAATCCGCGCGCACCATCCCCCATGCGGCAATGAATATCCAACTCGATGTGACGCCGCTGGTGGAATACGCCAAAGACTCGGAAAGCAAGCTATCCAAGGTTCCCGGGGAAAGCCGGGACAATCGGCTGTTCCGCCGCGCTTTACTCAAGAATTATTCATCATTTTTCATTAAAGCTTTTGCCCACACGCTCTACCATGTGCCGGTGTTAAACGGCTTTCTTGACTATCGTCCGCTGGTGCATGGTGGTACCCTCTATCACGCGGAAGATATCAATATCAGTTTTACCGTGAGCACGCCGCTGGGCGTTGTACGGCCGATCCTGCGCAATCCGCACCAGAAAGACCTTGAAACCGTGGCCAGGGAAATGCGCATCCTGACGAGAAAGGCGCGCCGCACCAATCAGGACGAGCTTTATCTGAAGGCGGCGAAGGTACTTATCCGGACCGCTCTGCGGGAGGTTGACCTGAGCGGGCTGTACACCTTGCTGGTATATTTGCGTGCCCGGTACCTGACCGGCAGAAAATCCGTTCCGGAGACCGATGTGGTGCCTGAAAACGACAAGCTCCAGCCGGAAGACATTCTTGGCGCGACCTGTACCCTGGCAAATATCGGCATGATGCTGCCGGGTGTACAGACGGTGACCGTTATCATACCACCGGAGGTCTTTTTTATGGGCATCGGCGACCTGCATCTGGCGCCCCTGGTGATTGACGGAAAGATTGTGCCGCGCAGCGTCATGTCAATTATGCTCAACATGGATCACCGGGCATTTGATGCAGGGGAGGGTTTCCCTTTTTATGAAAATTTCATACGCTACATAAATAACCCGGCCCTGATTTACGAATGGAAACCGGGAGATCAGATTTAAATTATCTCCTGTTATTCGTGAAAGGCATTCTGTTTCCATGGTGTTCAATTTTAATCTGTTCTTCCACCTTGCGTATCGTGCGTTGTTTGCCACACGCGGTACCAATGCGCGGCTCACCCCTAAACGCATATTTGTTATACTGCTGCTGGCTGTTCTTTACGGCGCGGTGGAGATAACAAACTGGCTCGGCTTTCTTCTGGATAGCATACTGTTTCGGAGATCCCGGAACCAGACCATCCGCGAACCGGTCTTTATCGTCGGGGTGCCGCGCAGTGGAACGACCTTTCTCCATCGCCTCCTTGCCCGGGATGTGGAACAGTTCACTGCGATGAAGTTCTGGGAAATCCTGTTTGCCCCGTCAATTATTCAGAAAAAATTTTATAATGTCATTGGGGTTTTTGATGCGCGTTGCGGCAGCCCGCTCTACCGGCTGATAAGCGCCCTGGAAAAACGGTCTTTTAAAAACCTGGCAAAGATTCATCCGATCAGTCTGTTCGAGGCGGAGGAGGACGGCATGATCCTGCTGCATATCTTTTCATCGGCGTTCCTTGCCTTTGCTCTGCCGTTTATGGATGATCTGTGGCCGTACATCCTGCTGGATCTGAAGATGGAGGATGCCGTGCAGCGGGGGAAAATCATGGCATTTTACAAGCGCTGCGTGCAGAACCATCTGTACGTGTTCGGCAAAGAAAAGCGCTTTCTGTCGAAGAACCCTGTTTTCAGCACCATGGTGGGGTCGCTGAGTGAAACATTTCCCGATGCTAAATTCATCTGTATGGTGCGCACCCCGTTTGAAACGGTTCCTTCGGCAGTCAGTCTGCTCACCTTTTATTTCAATGTATTTCTCAGTCCGATAGAGCCCTGTCCGTTTATTGACCGGCATCTGGAGATGATTTCCTGCTATTATCGCTACCCGCTCAACCGGCTTGACCGGATGTCCACCGACCGGCAGCAGGTGATTTCCTATCCGGTGCTGGTATCATATCCCGCGCAAACAGTGACCGACATTTATACCAGATTCGGCTTTTCAATCTCCTCCCGCTATAACCATATTATTCAGCGCGAGGAGGAAAAGGTCCGCACGTATCAGAGCAAACATGAATACTCGCTGAAGAAGTTCGACCTGAGCCGCCAGCAGATCGTGGCGCGTTATGAAGATATTTTTGACCGTTTCGGGTTTGAAAAAACATAAGGTTGTTAACGCTTTCCGTCAAACATTGAAATTGATATCAAATGAAGGATCTATGATTTACTTTATCACAGGCATCACAGGAACGCTTGTCCCGGTCATTGTTGAAGATCTGATGAAAAAGGATCCCAATCCGTTTTTTTATTTTGCTATCAGAA
>JAPLJE010000087.1 GCA_026388755.1 Deltaproteobacteria bacterium
GTTCAGAAATTTTAAAGGGAGAACGAATCATGTCACTCGGCACAATCCTACTCGTAATTCTGATACTGGCACTTCTGGGAATCATCCCGGTCTGGCCGCACAGCCGGTCGTGGGGGTATGCACCCACCGGCGGGGTCGGGCTGGTATTGATTATCCTCGTGGTCCTGCTCTTATTGGGCAGAATTTAGTCAGCTCTTAACTCAAACCAAAATCAAACAGGAGGAATACCATGAAACCAAGCACAAAAGACAACGCAGAAGGCAAGATACACCATGCAAAAGGCAAGATCAAGGAGATCGTCGGGAAAGCAGTTGGGAATCGCGACTTGGAAGCCGAGGGCAAAGTCGAAAAATTGGACGGGATAATTCAAGAAAAGCTCGGCCAGGTCGAGAAGGTTTTGGGCAAGTAGAAGGATATTTTTGACCTAAAAGCTGCAATCTAATTTGTAATCTGTTATTATATAAGTATGTTATGACTTATTACTATCCACCAGCATTGTAAAACGTTTAATGTTTCTTCGGTAGACTAAAAAAACGATTGCAGGTTTTAGGGGCAATAAAAAACATATACATGGGAGGTGTTTTTATGAATATCAGAAAAGAAATTAAACATGGTTGGATGATTTTGTTAATCATTGTCATGACTTTTGTTGGAACGAGTGGTTCGGTTGTTGCGGCAGTTTCGAACATTGAGACCGTTGACGATTCGACGGGTTCAATTGCGATAATCGGTACTGCTTCGCCGGACGTCAAAGCAAATGGACAAGATAGCCCGATTACTGTCTCGTCCAATTCTCCGGTTTCCATTACCATTGGTCTTACGTCTGGTATTCAGACAGGAGCCAATGCTGACTGGTGGTTTGTAGTAAGTACCTCCGCTGGTTTTTACTCATGGGTTTATCCAACTGGATGGACCCCCGGAGTTGTTACAGGGCTCCAATTCCCATTGTTTCCATTTTCAGGCCTTGAAATGTTTAACGGTTTGCTACCTGTTGGGGACTATGCATTTTACTTCGGTGTGGACACAACCCCTGACAACGTTCTTAACTCCCCTCTCTTGTACGATTGGGTTGAGGTACATGTAATTAACTAGAATGGGAACGCTCACGATCTCACCCATCTCTTTTAGGGTCAGACATGTTTTTCGTATAGAAAGGAGGATCCAATGTTGTGGACGATTTCTGTAATACTGGTAATACTGTGGCTGCTGGGATTGGTGAGCAGTTACACGATGGGAGGGTTCATCCATATCCTGCTGGTGATCGCCGTTATCGTAGTGCTGGTCAATATCATTCAGGGGCGGAGAATCACGTAGTCAACGGAATATCATAAACAAAATTAAAAAGTTAAAGGAAGGGCCAAATGAGGATAACCACACTTCTTGCCATCATACTTATTGCTATAGGAATCGTGGCCTTCGGGTATCAGGGGATCACCTATACGACCAAAGAAACTGTCGTGGATATCGGTCCACTAAAAATTGACGCGGAGAAAACCAAAACGTTTCCGTTGCCGCCGATCGTTGGCGCTATTTCACTCGTTGGCGGCGTCGTGTTGCTGGTCGTTGGAAGAAAAAATAGCTGAACAGATCAGTACGGCAACAACAACTTTGCGTCTGAAACGGTAACAATCATTGATAAAGAACCGTCGTACGGCAAGCAGAAGAGGAGCTATTGAAAACAATGATCGTACTCGTAACAATCATGAACGTGCTTCCGGAAAAGCAGAAAGAGGTTTTGCAAACGCTTCTTTCAATGATTGAGACACCCGGAAAGGAGAAAGGGTGCCTGAGCTATGGTATCTCCTGTGATATCGAAGACAAAAATGTTTTCAACCTGATTTCGGCATGGGAAACCCGCCAGCATCTTGACCTTCATTTGAGGTCCGAGAGATTCAGCGTTCTGCTTGGAACAAAGAGCCTCTTGTGCGAACCGTTGAATATGCAAATCTTCACGGTCTCAGATTGCGAAGGGATCGAAGCTGCCGAATCCGCAAGAAAAAAAGAAACTACCAAAGAAGGGTGCCAATATCATTGAATAAGAGCAGTATAAAGCAAATGGTCTGAAAAAAATGGAAGAAGAGCTACATGTCTTTGACAGATCCATGTCCGCCTGGGAAACAGAGTTTGCCCTGGCGATTCTGGACGATCTGGATGAACAGGTAATCGAACTTCGTTCCCAATTTCTCACAGCCATGGGGTGCACACAGCCCAAAAATCAGCATGCTGTCATTGGCCAATGTTTTCAGGTGGCCAATCTGGCGCATATGATTGCGTCCAGTCACCACCCGATATTCAGTCACTATAGAAACGGAAAATCTGTTGATTGACAAAAATCACAACAGAAAGGGACATCATGAAAAATAACTTAAAATCAAAAAATATTGAGCAATTACTGGCTGAGGCCGATGAACTCATCCAACAGATTAATTCTGATACCGTCAAAAACATGAAAGAAGAGCATCGCCTGCAGTTTGAAATACACGCGCAAAACTTGAAAAAGATCAAATCAAAAGTTCAGGGCGACATCGAGAAGAAAGAAACATCGGAAATAGGTTCCGGTGCCGAGGGCATACACGAAGCGATCGATGATATTGTAAAGGCCATGCAGGTGATGATGGGGACTTACACAAAAAAATGACTGATCCAACAGGATCAAGAAGCAGAAAGGTGGGGATTTCCATAAGCTTATGTCAACTAACCCTAACAATAGAGGAATAAGTACCCTGGAGCGCATCGCGCGCCGAGTGATGACGGAACGTGGTTTTCTGGTCGATTTTTCAGAGGCTGCCCTAAACGAGTTGGAAAAAATTGCGCACGTCGATTGGGGGGCGAAACCTCTCTGGAAGGACCTGCGACACTTGCTCTGGGCATCGATTGACAACGATGATTCCCTGGACCTGGACCAGCTAACAGTGGCGGAGGCACTGCCGGATAATATGGTAAAGATTCTGGTA
>JAPLJE010000699.1 GCA_026388755.1 Deltaproteobacteria bacterium
CCGGACGGCCCATGGAAAAAGCGGCGAAGCCTCAGCAAGAAGCCGAGTCCGAGACCAGACCAAAGGTGAGTCATCTTGCGGACAGTATGCTGATTTCCGGCAATCTCACCAAAGAGGCGATGGTAAAATTCATCCAGGAGCATCTCAAAGAGATCGAGAGATGCTATTCCGGGATTAAAAACCCTGGGAATGGAAAGCTCTCGGTGAAGATAGATATTGACGGCAGCGGCAAAGTTCTCAAGGTTGAGGCAAACATTGACGAAATAAACAATCGCGTACTGAAATCCTGTATTCTCAATCTATTCAAGGCTTGGATCCTTCCCGCACCTTCGGATGGAAAGCCAGCATCTGTTGAGATCTTCTTGGGATTTAGCATATAAATCCTTTTTGCCCCCTGATACGCCCACTTCTTCGGGAACTGCGTCAGGGGGTCATTTATTGAATCTGTTTGGAGGAATTATCATGTCAATGAATAAGGCAGCACAACTCTGGTTCATCAATGTCATTTCATTTCTGTTGTTCTCGATACTGTCCCTTACAGGTTTGATAAACTGGTTGTTTGTGCCGAGAGGCGGCGGCTCTGAAGGTGGATTCGCGGTGCAACTCAGGCATTTTCTTCGGGAAGTTCACGAATGGACGGCCTTGATGTTCATTATCGTGATGCTGATCCATTTGGTCCTGCACTGGACTTACATCAAATCCAATTTACAGAAATACGGAATCATCAAGTGAACGAGCGCTTTCTCAAGTACGGAATTTTAAGGAAGAAATCATGAGAAATGTATTCAAAATCCAAATTCATGTCAGATTCCGAGATATTGACGGTATGGGGCATGTTAATAACGCGGTATTCTTCACTTATTTCGAAGAAGGGAGAAAAGCATTTTTCCAGAAAATTGCAAAAGGTTCGGATCTTGCAGTTTTTCCATTTATCCTGGCTCACATTGGCTGTGATTTTCTCAGCCCCATTAAACTGAACACCCTGCTGTCACTTGAAATGTGGGTAAAGGAAATTGGAAACAAGAGTTTTGCACTGGGCTATAGCCTGGCGGACTTTAAAGATCCGTCCATTTCCTACGCAAAAGGCGAATCCGTTCAGGTCTGCTTTGATTATGGGGAAAACAAGTCCATCGCGGTTCCCGCAGAATTAAAACAAAAACTGACTGAATATCTATGGCAATAAAAGTCGGTATGGTTTTTCATAAAAACCCCCTGGCGCCGCAGTCCAGCATTGATCTGATCCGGCTGAGAGCCCTCTCAAGCGGGTTAATTCGAAAAGGCATCGAAACGGAAGTACTGGCCCCTGTCAATCATGATGGCGTCATGGAAGGATCGGTACCGGTTCGGCCGCTCCACCACATCATGAAAGGGCATTATGACGTCATCAAAACGTGTTACCATTTTTCCATTGAATTGATTCAGGATTATGAGGGTCCGATCGTCTCCCGGATTGTCCGGGTCGTGGATGGCCGGCTGCCGGAACGGGATGAAAAATGGCGGGAAAGACTGCTGCGGTGTCAACAGCGAATCAGCCAACGCGCATCGGTTCTGGTACTGAACAACGTGGAAAATAAAAGGCGGTGGCAGTTTTTCCATGGCCAATCCCTCCCGGTTGTCCTGGCCCCCA
>JAPLJE010000332.1 GCA_026388755.1 Deltaproteobacteria bacterium
TCTCATCGACAATGGCTCGGCACTGTTCCATGTTCACGGCAATACCGCTTCGAGGAATGCGAAGTCCGATTTTGTCCATGGCCTTTCGAAACAAGTCCCGATCTTCGGCTTTTTTAATGGATGGAATGGTGGCCCCGATCATCTCAACGCCATATTTTTCCAGAACCCCCAGTTCAGCTACCTTGATCGCCGTGTTCAGGCCGGTCTGACCGCCCAGTGTGGGCAGGATGGCGCAGGGCCGTTCCCGTTCAATAATCTTGGCAACGGTCTCCGGCGTGATGGGTTCAATATAGGTCCGGTCGGCCATATCGGGATCGGTCATGATGGTGGCCGGATTGCTGTTGATCAGGACCACTTCGTAACCTTCTTCCTTCAATGCCTTGCATGCCTGGGTGCCGGAATAATCAAATTCACAGCCCTGGCTGATGATGATGGGGCCAGCGCCGATGATCAGGATTTTATGAATGTCTGTGCGTTTGGGCATAGGGATTAACTATAGGCTAACGGCTGAAAACCAAAGGAAAATACCTTTTTCAGCCTTTAGCCTTCAGCCTTTACAATTTATTGGCCAGCCATCAGCCGGGTGAATTCATCAAAAAGATACTGGGCATCCTGCGGACCGGGAGAGGCTTCCGGGTGATATTGAACGGCAAAAGCAGGCAGGGTGCGATGCCGGAATCCTTCCAGGGTCTGGTCGTTGAGGTTGACATGGGTGATTTCAACATCTTTTGCACTCAAGGTGGCAATGTCAACAGCAAATCCATGATTCTGGGAAGTGATTTCGATGCGTCCGGTCTTTAAATTCTTGACCGGCTGGTTCGCTCCTCGATGACCGAATTTCAGCTTGTAAGTCTTGCCTCCCATGGCAAGGCCAAGAATCTGGATTCCCAGGCAGATGCCAAAGATGGGTCGGAATCCCAGAAGTGATCGAACCGTCTGAACCGCATAATCCACGGGTTCCGGATCTCCGGGGCCATTGGATAAAAAGATTCCATCTGGCGCCATTGCCCGAATCGTGTCGGTGCAGAACGTTTCGAACTGCTTCTGAAACCAAAATCAAAGGCAACCACGCTACGCAGCCGGCCCCGGTGCTTCCATATTTTTGAGGTCAGGGCCATTGCCGGATTTTCGATGGAAAGGATTTCATTATGCATCCATCGGTAAGGCAAACGGGTGGAAACCACGGAAGCCAGATCCTGTCCGATCATGCTGGGAACCAGCCTGGCCTTTTCCACGCAGGAGAGCGGATCGGGGTCTTCAGTGGAAATAAACACCCGCATGGCGCCGGAATTTCTGAGGTGTAGGGTCAGGGCACGCGTATCCAGGCCGTCAATTCCCATAACACCCTGAATTTTCAGATAATCGGCCAGCGAGCCCGTGGAACGGTAATTACTGGGGAAATGCTGATACTCCCGGACCACAAACGCCGCGACCTGTATGCGATCGGATTCGACATCCTCGGGGTTGACCCCGTAATTGCCGATCAGCGGATAGGTCATGGTCACCACCTGACCCCGGTATGATGGATCGGTCAGGACTTCCTGATATCCGGTCATGCTGGTGTTGAACACGGCTTCGCCGCCTGCCTCACCGGACCCGGTAAAGCCAGGGACAGGCCCCGGCACAGAACCCGCATCCGATGCATCGGTTTTCATCCACTTTGTATTCATAGCCGGCGGGTATCATTTCCATCCGACGGATGGCTGCCTGGGGACAGACAGCCACACAGATGCCGCAATCCCGGCATGCGCCGCAGGAAGAACACTGGGCCCCGCAGCTATCCACATCCTCAAATTCGGCAATCCGGGGATCGAAATATTCCAGAGACACGCGTCTGGTTTCGATCATGGGGCGAAGGTCCCTCTCAAGCGGCTGGCCTTCAATAAGTTTCAAGATTGCAGACGCTACCTTTCGACCCGATCCGATAGCATCTGTCAGAAGCCCGGGTTTAACGGCGTCTCCTATGGCAAAAACCGAGGGAACCGCGGTTTGATAATGGGTGTTGACTTGAACAAAGCCCTTGTCTATCGCCACATCTTCTGAGAGAAAATCCAGATCCGGTGCATCCCCGATCGAGATGATCACCGTGTCCGCCGGAATGATTTCTCCGGTTGAAAGGATAACGCCTTCGGAAGTGATTTCGCGTGTGAAGCAGGGCCACCTGAATACGGCCCCTGCCGCCTCTGCATCCCGTCTTTCCTTGCCAAAGGAGGCGGGCTCCTGAACATCTATAAGCATAATCGCATCTGCGCCCAGCCGTCTGGCTTCTGTAGCCACATCGCACCCCACGTTTCCGGCGCCGATGATGACCACCCGTTTTCCGGGGGTAAGGTTTCCAGCCTTGGACAGTTTCAGAAAATCCAGGGCTGTCACGGCCAGTTCCTTGCCCGGAACCGGAAGGGTTCGGGGTTTTTGCGCACCGACCGCAATTACCAGAAAATCATAATCCACCAAAAGTCTTTCAAAATCGTTTCTGTCCAGCCGCTGCTGCAGATGAACATGGGGAATGGCTTTTCGAATCCTTTCCAGCTCCGCAGTAACCACGGATTCAGGAATCCGGCTTCCAGGGATGACGGAAGCAATTTTCCCGCCGATTGACCCTGCGGTGTCAAACACCGTAACCGCATGTCCTTTCAGCCGAAGCTGCCAGGCAACCGATAATCCCGCAGGACCTGCCCCGATAATTCCGATTGTTTTACCGCTGATTTCCGGAAGCTGCGGCAGGCTGGCGGAGATGCTGGCCTTTCCCAACAGGGTGATGTCCACGGCCGACATGCGCTCGGCCTGACGGGTGCAGGCCTGCATGCAGAGGTTCGGGCACAGATACCCGCAGACAGTAGCCGGAAACGGGGTATAGCTGAGGGCCAGATTCACGGCCTCATCCACGCGCCCTTCCCGAACTAGGCGCCATCTGTCATGAACCGGAATGCCGGTCGGGCACTGAGCTTCACAGGGAGCCTTGTACTTGCGGTTTTCCCACATCGGCACATAGCGCCGCAAATCGCCGGTTGGAATCAGTGGAACAGGGCTTCGGTCAAAGCTGACCAGATCCCCGATCAGGCCGCCTTTTCCCAGTTCCTTATCCCAGACATCGGCTCGAAATGAAGTGAAAGCCCGTCTTTGCCGCGTGGTTTTCTCCTTGGGCGTTCGGGCCACAATCAGTTGCCAGGCATCGGCATTCGCCAGTCCCGGAAGCAGTTCGGTTCTGCCGATCCTGCCGAGAAACAGCTCCAGGCTTGATGTGAGCCACTCCCATTCGGCAGGTTCGATGGGCGATATTCTGGCATCCACCTGACTGAACCCCCGATGTGGACCCCGAAAAAATACCTTGCCGCCCACCATGCCGACCAGGGGCCGGTATCCCAGAATATTGTCGGGATCCTGGGGATTGACACCACAGATGACGGCAACGCCGCCCGCCATGAATTCCCCGAAATAATCCCCGACGGATCCCAAAACCCATAACTCGGGGGGGGCAAAGCGCGGGTTCTGCTTGGTCATGGTCATGCCGCGCGATCCGATATTACCACCAACAAATACCTTGCCCTGGGCCATGGCGTTGCATGCGCCGTTTCCCGCATGGCCGTGGACCACAATCTGGGCGCCGGCATTCAGCCAGCACACATCATCCGAAACCGGTCCATCGACCTCGATTACGGCGTTCGGAAACCCCAGAGACCCCAACCGCTGTCCGGAATAGCCCTCCACCTTCACATGAACCGGATCATTTCCGGCCCGCCAGAGCCTGCCGCCGATGCCGTGCTGTCCAAACGCCTGGATCGTGAGCTGCCGGTATCCGCCGGCAACTGCTTCCTGAATCCGCTCTTCCAGAATTCTGGAATCCAGCCGGTTTCCATCCGCTTTTCCTGAAATGGTTATGATTTTGTCATCCATTGACATCTTGCTCCATCACCTAAACCACATAATTGATGCTCAGCCGTTCGCTGATATGGTAATCGTTGATTCCCAGGGCATCGGACATACCGATGGGAAGGGAAGTCGAGCGGCCCAGCGGCGCAATAATCTTTTTAAGTTCCGTATCAAAGCCCAGAAACACATCCACCACGCGCTGGGCCACCTGTTCCGGATCCAGCCGGCGATACAACCGGGGGTCCTGGGAGGTGATCCCCTTGGGGCACTGGCCGATGTTGCAGATATTGCAGCGATCACTTTCGGATCCCAGGCACCCGGCTGCGGCATGCATGATGTATTTTCCGACCTGAATGCCGCTGGCGCCCAGCATAATCAGCGCTGCCGCATTGGCTGACAGATTGCCGCTTTTGCCGACGCCGCCTCCGGCAATGAGCGGAATTTCGTTCTGCATGCCTGCGGTTACCAGTCCCAGATAGGCGTCCCGGATGTTGCTGGCGATAGGATAGCCCATGTGGTTCATGGAAATGTTATAGGCCGCTCCGGTTCCGCCGTCCTCACCGTCTATACCGAGACCTCCGGCAAAAGGGTTTCGGGTCAGGTTGTTGAGAACCGCAAGGGCCGTGGAGGTTCCGGATATTTTGGGATAAACCGGAACCCTGAAGCCCCAGGCCATGGACATGGACTGGATCATCTTGGCCACAGATTCTTCGATGGAATACTGGGTCTGATGCGTGGGCGGACTCGGCAGACTGACGCCGACCGGAACCCCCCGAATCGCGGCAATGAGGCGGTTGACCTTGTACCACATCAGCAGCCCGCCATCTCCGGGTTTGGCGCCCTGACCGTATTTGATTTCGATGGCGCAGGGATCTTCCTTCATTTCCGGAAGCGCGTGGATGATTTCATCCCAGCCAAAATACCCGCTGGCGATCTGAAGAATCACGTATTTCAAAAAACGGGACCGCAGCAGCCGTGGCGGACAACCGCCTTCGCCGGTGCAGACCCGTACCGGCATCCCCATCTCTTCATTCAAGTAGGCCACGCCCATCTGAATGCCTTCCCACATGTTGGGAGACATAGCGCCGAACGACATGCCGCCAATCATCAGGGGGTAGATTTCCCGAACAGGTGGAATCCAACCGTTCTGTCGAATGAATTTGAGGTTCTCTTCCGGAGGGAGCACACGTCCCAAAAGGGTCCGAATTTCAAATTCGTGCCTTCCAGCATCAAGCGCCGGGTCCGTGAGCATGGGGCAGGCCTCCGCGGTCCCGGTGAAAAACGAGTTTATCGGCCTCATCGCTTCGGTAGGGGGTGATGGCGCCATTCGGGCAGACCAGGTTGCACATGGCGCACCCTACGCAGCTGTAAACCGGATCTGTTTTCTGGCGAATGCCGTAATAAAGCTGCATCACGTTTTCCGGTGGTTTGGCAAATCCCGACGACAGATCAATGGCTCTTTTGCGGAACACCCCCAGTTCAATGGCATGAACCGGGCATACTGCCGTGCACTGTCCGCAAAGCGTGCATTTGTCCTTATTCCAGTCGATCTGCCAGGGAAGATCCTTGACGCTTAGCGTGGAAGGGGTAATGGGGCTGTTTGACGGCATACCGCAACCTCCTGTCGATTCGGGCCAACAATGGCCGTGTCCAGATGCATGGGTTGAAAATCACGGGTTTTATCGCGATCCGGAATGGCGGCATCCAGCCCGCAGATTTCAGAGGAAAACGCATATCTTCCAGGCCTTCCGCCCACCACGCCGGGACGGAGTTTCTTGCGGTCCTGAACCATGAACAGGCTGTGATCCGGAAGACATCCGATGACGCAGTTGGGCCCGTCAATGATCAGCCGCCTGCAGGACTGTTTGAGGTGCTGAAGCAGACCGGCATTCGGGTGGACGGCAATGTCCTCATCCTGAAGCGGCGTGATGATATGTTTGTATGCCTCAATTCCCAGTCCCAGCCTCCCCAGGGTATAATGCAGAATATGGGTAAAGACTTCGGAATCCGACTGATATCCGGTGTAGCCGGGAATTCCCCGGGACTGAAGGTAGTCGCGGATCGGAATAAACGCCGTGTTCTCGCCATTGGTCATGGTTGAAAATCCCTGAAGGAAAAACGGATGACAGGCATAGAGATTAATGGCGTAATTGGTGTTCTGGCGTCCCTGCGCCATCATGACCCTTGCCTTGATGTCTTTGCGATCCAGCTTCAGGTGCTGGGCGACCTTGAGCGGCTCGCCGATTTCCTTAATCATGATAACATCCGGCCAGAAGGAAAACACCATCATATCACCTTCAGCCTTGCCCATTTCCCGGAGCTGAAGACGGATATTGACCAGGCGGTTATAAAGCTCCGGCTGGCCGAGGCCATCCCATTCCTCCGGGTATTCATAGGCCCGGACCAGATAAATATCCCGCTTGGGAACACCTGAAGGTGGTGTTTTGGATACTTTTATCGGCAATTTGTATTTGGTCATGAATCCCAGATTCATCATGAACGCATCCAGGCGTTTGAGACCATTTTCAGTAAAAATGCCGGACAGAATCGGCGCATCCTTCATGTCTTCAAACGGACCGCCAAGGTCCCGAAGGAACAGTCCCACACCGGAGCCGTCGTGTCCTTCGCGCATGACGTCAAGGGCTTCAAAGGCAACCATGGGCGACAGGGGTTCTTCGCTGGTTATGGCAAATAAACGACACATGTTGTTTTTCTCCTATAAAATGCTCATCCCTGATAAAACTATGAGCATTTACATCTGTACCGTGAAAATATCCTGGAGCGCTGTTCAGTAAAAATTATGCGGAACTCAATTCGATTTGTCTGAACTGTGCAGACCTGCCTTCAGAATGCAGATAAAAAAAGCTGCTGAAACCAAACTGTATCTCAGGGAAACCGAGCATTCCCAGAACAGGCATGATTCAGCAGCATAAAAAAATCAACCTTTTTTTATTCAATAAACACATAATTGTCAAAATATTTTATAACATAATGACAAAAATGTATTTTACTATAGCGATGATATATTTTTCTTTTCAGACACAAAGACTGAAAACGAATATGACAAGCTAAAGGCCTGCTTCAAGAGCTGCATGACAACATCGAACAGCCCGCCCGGTGGCGTGCCCAGTCGGGGCGTTTTTCGGCGAATTTTTCTTTTCCCTGTTGTTCGGTATAGGGGTGGCGAAGCAGTTCGAGCAATTCGTTAATCATGGAAAAATCCCCCGCTTCCGCTTTGTCGATGGCTTGTTGCGCCAGATAGTTGCGCAGTACATATTGCGGATTCACAGCATTCATTTCCAAACGCCGCGTTTCGGGGGACGCATTGTCCTTTCGCGTGCGGGCGATATATCCGCGTAGCCAATTGCCGATGGCCGCCTTGTACTCCCCGGTTACCTGCTCGGGAACATAATAGGCTTCCATCAGCGGGGCCATGATGGCGGAGTCGCTGATATCGGCTAACAAATCGACGGATATATCCACGTCGGCAAGCCTGCGGTAAAATATCGTCATGTCCGTCTCGATTAATGGCAAAATAGAGAGAAGTTCTCCGATCAAGGCTTCATCCGTGCGGGGTTCAAAGGCGTATAAGCCCAGCTTCTTGGCCATCATGATTTTCCAT
>JAPLJE010000081.1 GCA_026388755.1 Deltaproteobacteria bacterium
CGCCGGTCAGAATGTATCCCAAGATGAGAGGCTGGCCAAACTTCTGCATCAAAAAGCCGCTGAAAAATGCGACCATCACCAGGAGAATGATATCTGTTGCTATACCCATGTTGTCTTCCCTTTGGCGAATTTATCTGATACAGTTGTTCTGAAACAGTTGTCCGACAAGGGCAGCCGGTCGCAGCAAACTTCACGCACTGCCCAGCTGTGTCATTGAGGAATCAAAGAGCCGAACATCGCCTGCTTGAGCCAGGCCAGGCTGAATTTCAATAGGGCTTCATCATCATCCAGAAGCAACTGCCAGGATTCGGCATTCAGGCCAAGGCGCTCATACGAAAAATTGTCCGTCAAATATTTCCGGAATGCGTCCAGTTCATAGCAGGCCATGGAAAATAACTGCTTGGACTTTAATTCCAATGGTCCGGGAAGCAGCCGATTTTTCAAACTGATGATATCCATCATTCTGTCGTTCATGGCATCATGGGGGGCAATGTCCTGTGAAGCAATCCATTCCCGGACGGTATGCGTGCAATTTTGACCGTGTCCCTGACAATGGGGTTCAACCAGCAAGGCGTAGTGTATCGTGATCTGACCGGTTTCCCGGGATCTGGAAAGCAATCTGGCCAGCGGATAGGTCCGACAGGAGGATGGACGACTGTCATACACCCGGCATCCTTGGGGAGATACAAAGGGACAGGTAAAGCCATCCGCGGGATCGGTTTTCAGGCAGACTACGGGAAGTCCGGTTTCAGGACCCATATGCTGAGTCGTATACTTTTCCAGAAATTCTCCGGAAGAAATGCCAAAATGACGTTTGAGCCTCAGCACATCATAAGGGGTTAAAAACTGGTTCACATCCTTGCAGCATTCATTGAAACAATGGACGCCAGCATTGCAAGAGAATTTGAACGTTTCATCCAACGATAGTGGGATCAGGGTATGTTCCATAGTAAGTATCGGTACTGGGTGATAGGTTATAGGTGATAGGCTTTGCCGGATAAAAATATCGGTCTTCTTACGCCTCACAAAAGACATTCGGCTTTTCGAATTAAATCATGGGCATCATACTGGCCATTCAGCAATATCCGGACATGGGTTCCAGTCTGAGTAAAATCAAGGGGAGCACCGCTCAAGTCGAAAATATCTCGAACCGTGTCAGCCCTGGCAGGGCCTTTGCGGGTCAGAATCTCTACCGCATCTCCTTTTTGAATCTTGTTCCGGATATGACAGATCACGCCGCCATCTTCAGACACTTCGATGATTTCCGCCAGAAAAACGTGATCATGAAATGACTTGTAATCTTCAAAATTGGGGGAGATCTGATCCGGATCCCCGAAATAGAATCCCGTACAGTATCCCCGGTGGCTGATGCGGAGCAGCTCTTTTAACCATGCTGCATCGACCTTAAAGTCTTCCGGATTCGCGTACCAGGCATCGATGGCTTCCCGATACACCTTTACCACGGTTGCCAGGTAATTGATGCCTTTCATCCGGCCTTCAATTTTCAGCGAACAAACTCCGGCACGGATCATTTCCGGAAGATGCTCGATCATGCAGAGGTCCCTGGAATTAAAGATATAGGTTCCC
>JAPLJE010000226.1 GCA_026388755.1 Deltaproteobacteria bacterium
GCGGGGCTCTTTATGTGAGCGCAAAACCCTTGCGGCGTATGCTTCAGCGAGCTGATTGTGCCGGGAAACACGCAGCGGATGTGCGGGTTTCGCAGAATCCGCAGCAGTCCGGGCCGGTGTGCATAGTTCAGGGGAACACCGGAGCTAAGGCGCCAATCTTCGCGCGACAGTTTCTGATTCAAATCCGGGTCTGCGTCCACCAGGGTAACAGGAACACCGATTTCGCCCAGTTTGTTGGTCGCGGCAATTCCGGCCGGCGTTGCGCCAATGACCAGAACCCGGTAAAGGCGATCTTTTGGGTTTCTCATCCGCTGGTTCCTTTCTTCCCTTCCGCTTTTTTCCGGCGCCCCTTGAGCGTGGCCAGGCCGAAATCATGACCTTTATCGAAAGCCGTAAGGTTCAATGCTTCCGTGCCCCTGGGAACAGAACCCGAAACCGTGCTCCGGGCGGCATCCAGCGAGATGGCCTGGGTGATTGCCGTAAAGAAGCCCACCATGACGATATTGGCCATCATCTTCCGGCCCAGTTCCTCCGCCATGCGCGTTGCCGGGATGGCAAAGGAGCGGCTGCAGGGCGCATCTCCGGTATTGACGAGATTCTGATCGACGATCAGAACGCTGGCCTCCTTGATCATGGCGGCGTACTTGTCAAATCCGCCCTGGGACATGCACACCAGAATGTCGGGCTGGCGCACATAAGGAAAATGAATGTAGCCATCGGAGATGATCACCTGGGCACTGCACGCACCGCCGCGGGCTTCGGGCCCATAGGACTGGGTCAACGTGCTTTCCTTGTGGTCGACGAGACTTGCGGCTTTTCCCACAATTTGACCCGCCAGCACAATGCCCTGGCCGCCAAAACCCGTAATGAGGATTTCCATCTTGGCACTGACATTCGGTTTTGATGTCATATTACGATTCCAGAATTCGGTTAACTAAGCAAATTGCGGCCGGCACGTTTTGTCATAATTGTCTGAAAAGGTCGGTCGGTCCTGATCGATAAATTTACCCAGCGTAATGCTGTTTCCAAAGTCCATCACTGCTTCCATGGGATGGGCGCCGTTTTTAATGATCGTGCGCTCCTGATAGATTTTGAGCGTATCCATCGACTTTTCCTTGTTCTTTCGTCCATAGCCGGTCGGGCAGGGAGCCAGCACCTCGATAAAGGAAAAGCCCCGCCGATTCAAGGCTTCTTCAATGGATTTGGTGAGATCCCGCGTGTGCAGAATGGTCCACCTGGCCACATAGGTGGCGCCCGATGCAAAGGCCAGAAGGGGAAGGCTGAACGGCGAATCCGGGTTTCCGCGGGGGGTGGTGGTGGTTTTGGCCAGGCAGGGGGTGGTGGCTGCCGCCTGACCGCCGGTCATGCCATAGATCAGGTTGTTCACGCAGACGACCGTGATATCCATGTTGCGCCTGGCCGCATGGATGAAGTGATTTCCGCCAATGGCAAACAGATCGCCGTCCCCGCTGAACACCACCACGTTGAGCTCCGGATTGGCCAGCTTCATGCCGGTTGCAAAGGGAATGGCCCGGCCATGCGTGGTATGATAGGAATCGAGCCGGGTATATCCGGCCCCGCGGCCCGAACATCCGATACCGGAAACCATCACCGTTTTATTCAGATCAATGCCGCTGGCCTGCATGGCGACCATGCACGCGGAAAATGCCGTCCCGATACCGCATCCCGGGCACCAGATGTGGGGAATGCGGTCTGTTCGTAGCAGCACATCCAAAGGATGATTCGGGGGATGATCCGGCCGGGTTTTTACTTTTTCCATATCCACTCCCAGTTATCAGAAGGCATTAACCTAAAAAGCTGTTTTAAGGGTCTCGACGATCCGCTCCGGCGGTATGACCGCACCACCCGGATGCCCGACCAGAAAGGCGGGAACCCTGCCGCCGGCGCACCTTTGCACTTCCAAATGAATCTGACCCAGGTTGATCTCAACCGTCACAAAACCGCGCACCTTTTCCGCCAGCTTCTTAATCTGTTGTTCCGGAAAGGGCCAGACAGTGATCAGCCGCAGCAGTCCTGCTTTGATGCCCTGGTCCCTGGCTTCATCCACCGCCGCCAGGCTGCTGCGGGCCGATATTCCATAAGATACAATGACGATTTCGGCATCCTCCATCCGGTAACTTTCCGTCCGGATGATGTCATCGAGGTTATTTTGAATCTTCAGGGTCAAACGGCCCATCATCTCGATCTGCGTTTCAACGTTCATGCCGGGGTAGCCCCGTTCATCGTGGGTCAGGCCGGTCACATGAATTCCGTAACCTTCGCCGGCAATGGCCATCGGCGCAACACCATTGGGACCCGGCTGGAAAGGCTTGAAACGGTCTTTTCTGCCCTTGGGAGCCGGCCGGTGACGCAGCTTAATGGCGCCGGCCTCCGGAATGACCACCCGCTCGCTCAGGTGTCCCGTAACCTCATCCGTCATGACCAAAACCGGGGTCCGGTAGGTTTCACTCAGATTAAAGGCCGTGATCGTCAAATAGAAAAGCTCCTGCGGCGATGCCGGCGCCAGGGCGATGATTTCATAATGGCCGTGCGACCCCCACCTGGCCTGCATCATGTCCCCCTGTGCCCCCAGAGTGGGCAGTCCCGTGGACGGGCCTGCCCGCTGGACATTGACCACCACGCACGGGGTTTCCGTGCAGATCCCGAGCCCCAGGTTTTCCATGATCAGACTGAAGCCAGGGCCGGAAGTGGCGGTCATGCTCTTGACTCCGGCGCAGGAAGCCCCGAGAATCGAGGCCATGGCGGCGATTTCATCTTCCATTTGCACAAAGGTCCCGCAGACATCGGGAAGACGGGAGGCCATGTGTTCGGCAATCTCGGTTGCCGGCGTAATGGGATACCCCCCGAAAAAAAGGCACCCTGCCGCCAGAGCGCCTTCTGCGCAGGCCACATCGCCCGTCATAAAGTGTTCACCGGTTAGCACAGCTGGTTTCATACAGTCGCTTTCATTATTATATGTGTTCCGTCGTAACTTCAGGCGCAAACTCCGGAAGAACGGCCTGCTGCGGCAATTCCGGCGGAATTTCCAGTGAGTAGATGGCAAAATCCGGACAGATCGTTTCGCAGTAATGGCAGTTCACGCAGTCATCCGGCTTTTTGACAAGAGGCGGGTGGTAGCCTTTGACATTGTATCCGGGGGATAGCTCAAGCACATTGCGGGGGCAGTAGGCAATACAAAAGCCGCAGCCCTTGCATCTTTCTTCAAGAATCACCACGATTCCACGGGAAACCAAAATTTCCGTCGAATCCAGAGGAACTCGCCAATATTTCATATACGCCTGTCCTTTAATATGCTGAATACGGATTGTCCGGCAGATGAACCTGTGGTGTCAAACCCGCTGGTTGGTCATGGAAATAAAATGAACAAGAAGTTTTGCATTCTATGCAATCGCTCAAGCATGTCAAGCTTATTTTGCTCTTGAAGTCAATTTTCTTGGGGTTGGGGTGATAATTTTCCAGGGGGTATCGCATGGATTGTCGTTTTAAAATCGTGATCGTCATTCAATAATGCTCAGGGGTATAGCAGATTTCGACATCTTTAACGGCTGGCGGACGGAAGCTTTCCTGCATCGAATCTGTTGGATGGAAGGCAAAAAGTGAGGATTTTTCAAATGCTTACCCTGACCATCAATCTGATTATCGTTGCAATCATGCATAAAAATGATAATATATAAGCATAATCAATGCGATGGAAAAGCCATCACACATCTCAACCCTCAATTTACAACTGTTTTTTCTCGCTCCAACGCTTCTTTTTCTTTCTTGTTGCTTTGTTATTGGCTTTGATCGACAAAAAGGAGGTATTCATGGGTGAAAATTGGCTGTCAAATGCATATGAAGGCATGTCCAGAAGGCAGTTTCTGGCCCGGATGAGCGCAGTTGGCATCGGCCTGGCCGGCTTTGCGATGGCCGCGGAGTCCGTGGCAGGCGAAGTCATCACCACTCCCGGCGATGGCATCAACGCTACGGACGGCCAGGTGTCTGTTGAGAATTTCCAGATTCCCATTTATGAGGCACGTCCCGCAACTTCCGGGAAATACCCTGTTGTCATCGTTATTCCGGAAATCTTCGGAATGCACGAACATATCAAGGATGTTGCCCGCCGATTTGCCAGGGAGGGTTTCCTGAGTATCACCTTTGAGCCTTATGCACGGGAAGGCGGTGTGTTGCATCTGCCGGACATCGACTCCGTCCGGAAAGTGGTCGATCCGGTTCCGGATGCACGGGTCATGGGAGATCTGGACGCCATCCTGGCCTATGCAACAAAGCATCCGGCAGGACAGGCGGATCGAATCGGCGTGACAGGATTCTGCCGGGGCGGAATGTACGCCCTGCTCTTTGCCGCTCACAACCGTGGTATAAAGGCTTCAGTGGCCTGGTATGGCCAGATTCGACC
>JAPLJE010000367.1 GCA_026388755.1 Deltaproteobacteria bacterium
CATCGCATCACTTTTTATCTGATGGAACTGGCTGCGGCCTTTCATGCGTATTACAACCGTCAACGGGTTCTGACCGATGACCCCCTGCTGACCCATGCCAGGCTCTATCTGATCGCGGCTGTCCGGCAGGTCATTGCAAACGGCCTTTCGCTTCTGGGGGTTTCCGCGCCGGAATCCATGTAAGGATAGCCGCCGTAAACCTGCAACAGACGATGTTTTACGGGTTCCGGTTTATTTTATTGCGGAAAAATTCCAATGAAAACCAAGATTTATCCGGAAAAAGAACGACATTCAACTCCCCAACAGGACCCACAACAGCAAAGGTCTGTGCTGTGGATCGGACTTATTTTGTTGATTTCCGGGTGGATGTTTTTCCTGGGCGTTTTAGTGGGCAGAGGAACAGCGCCTGCCCTGTTTGATTATCAAAAAATTGAAACTGAAATCGCAGCGCTTGCCAAGACATTCACAGATAGCCGGAAGGCGCAAAACGATATGACAACAGACATCCTTACGACGCAGGCCGGATTGGAATATCCCGAGAAGCTCAAAAACAATACAGAGGATGCTGTACCGCAGATGTCGGCATCGGATAAGTCGCCCAGGCCGGCTGAAACGCCTAAACCTGTCCTGCAGGAACCTGTTCAGGCGCCGGCTCCATCCCCTGCAAAATCGGATTTTCAGACAGCGGGCAAGCCTGAAAGCATTGAGCCGCCACCGGAATCCATAAGGATGGCACCTGAAATCAAGATTAAATCCATGTATGATGTCAAAGCACCTCCGGCCAGGGAAACGGTTTCAGCTGTTCCCCAACAAACTCCTTCAGTGACTCCGAAACCACCGCCTCCTGCTTCAGACAACAAAACTGAAACAGCTCAGTCGCTTGCCATTCACTTGACATCTCTGGTCGACAAGAAATCTGCTGACGCCCTTATAGAAAGCCTTCGAAGCAAGGGAATTTCTGCTTCAAAGGTGCCGAAGATGCTTCCGGGAAAAGGTGTGTGGTACACGGTTGTCGTCGGAAAATTCAATAGTTCAACAGAGGCGGATGCCATGCTGAACCGGTTGAAGCAGGAGAACATGGATGTTTCTCTGGTCAAACAATAGCGGGTGAAAGCGGTGTGGCTGATCGTGGCGTGTCACTGACTTCTGACTCCTTTCATATACAATTCACAGGCAACATCATGAAAATATCAAAAGAAGATGTCATTCATGTCGCCCATCTGGCCCGCCTCGAGCTGGATGATACGGCGGTTGAAAAATTTTCCCATCAAATTGGAACCATCCTGGATTATGTGGATACGCTGAACCGTCTGGATACGACCGGCGTCATCCCCACCTCTCATGCCATTTTTTTAACCAACGCCTTTCGCGAAGATGAAATCAAGAAACATCTGGACCTGGAACTGTCGCTTTTCAATGCGCCGGAAAAAGATGAAGGAACATTTTCGGTCCCCAGGGTTATCGGATGATAGGATGAATCGGATATGAAACTGTATGAACTGACAATCAGCCAGGCAGCTGCCCTGCTTAGCCAGCACCAGTTGACTTCGCAGGAACTGACATGCGCTGTTCTGGATCGGATTCATGCTGTCGAAGACAGGGTCGGTGCATTTATCACGATCAATGATGAACTGGCCATGGATCAGGCCGCAATCGCGGATCAAACCCTCTCGGAAGGCAGGGGCGCTGCGTTGACAGGTATTCCCCTGGCCATCAAAGACCTCATCTGCACTCAGGGCATTCGGACCACCTGCGCCTCCAGAATTCTGGAAAATTTTATTCCTCCCTACGATGCCACAGTCATTCAAAAACTGAAGGCAGCCGGAGCAGTCCTGGTTGGCAAGGTCAACATGGACGAATTTGCCATGGGATCATCCACGGAGAATTCCGCCTTCAAAATAACGCACAATCCCTGGGATTTATCCCGAATTCCCGGCGGCTCCAGCGGCGGGTCCGCGGCAGCCGTTGCCGCAGACATGTGTCTGGGGTCTCTGGGATCGGATACCGGCGGCTCGATTCGTCAGCCGGCATCTCACTGCGGCGTGGTGGGCATGAAGCCCACGTATGGCCGGGTATCCCGTTTCGGACTGGTTGCTTTTGCCTCTTCCCTGGATCAGATCGGACCGATTGCCAAAGATACCCGGGATTGTGCGCTGCTGATGAATGCCATTTCCGGCCACGATCCACGGGACTCAACCTCGGTTCCGGAGCCGGTTCCGGACTACACCCGTTTTCTAAATGGCGATATCAAGGGGCTCGTTGCGGGCATTCCCAAAGAATATCATGCATCCGGGGGCCTTGATCCGGAAGTGGCCATTGCTGTCAATCGTGCCATTCAAACCCTTCAAGACCTTGGGGTCCGGTGTGTGGATGTCTCGCTTCCCCATACTGAATATGCCGTGGCTGCCTATTATGTCATTGCCCCCTGCGAGGCCAGCTCCAATCTGGCCAGGTATGACGGCGTCAAATACGGTTTCAGGGACAAAACAGCCGGCACCTTGATGGAAATGTACCGAAACACCCGATCCAAAGGATTTGGCCCCGAGGTTCAGCGCCGGATCATTCTGGGGACCTATTCGCTTTCCGCGGGATATTATGATGCCTATTATGGCAAGGCTTCCCAGGTCCGGACCCTGATCATGGATGACTTTAAAAAGGCGTTTCAGCTCTGCGATATACTGATCTCTCCGGTTGCCCCCACACCGGCATTTACCATCGGCGAAAACACGGATGACCCGCTCACCATGTATCTGTCGGACGTGTTCACGCTTTCGGCGAATCTGGCGGGAATACCGGGCATGTCCGTCCCCTGCGGCTTTTCCGCAAAGGGGCTTCCCATCGGACTTCAGCTCATGGGGCCGCATTTCAGCGAGGGGACTCTTTTAAAGGCTGCATACCATTATGAACAGACAACCGATTTTCACAAAAGAAAGGCGATATTATGACAACCATTCTTCCGGAAGGCGAAGACATTAGAAGGGCAACCCGTTGGATCACCGAAGAGCGTGCCGCTTATCCCCAGAAAACCGTCAAGGAACTGATCGAAGGTGCGTGTTTGAAATTTGATCTTTCCCCCCTGGATGCCGAATTTGTCGAACGGTTTGTTCGGGAAAAGCTCTTTACGTAATCCATGACCCGAGTCCGCATTCTTCCCGAAATTATCTCTAATAAAATCGCTGCCGGCGAAGTGGTTGAGCGCCCGGCATCCGTGGTCAAGGAGCTTGTTGAGAATTCCCTGGACGCCGGAAGCACCCGGATCGTTGTTGAAGTTGAAAAAGGCGGACGGGCACTGATCCGGGTCAGCGACAATGGCAGCGGCATGTGCCGGGACGACGCCCTGTTGTCCATCGAGCGGTATGCCACCAGCAAGCTTTATTCGGACAGCGATCTGTTTGCCATAGAAACCCTGGGTTTCAGGGGAGAGGCCCTTCCCAGCATTGCCTCGGTATCCAAATTGACGCTGGTCACGCGGGAAGGGGGTTCCGGGGAGAAGCCCTTCCCAGCATTGCCTCGATATCCAAATTGACGCTGGTCACGCGGGAAGAAATGGCGGAATCGGGTACGGAAATAGTCCTTGAGGGCGGAAAACTGCTGAAAGTGCTGGAAACCGGCTCTCCCTGCGGCACCCAGGTCACGGTCAAGCACCTGTTCTTCAACACCCCGGCCAGACAGAAATTTCTGAAAACCATTCCCACGGAAATGGGGCATATCTCCGATGTGATTTCAAATATTGCCCTGGGGTGGCCAAAGATTCACTTCAAACTGATCCATAACGGGTCTGTTCTTCAAAACTGGTCTGCTGCAGCGGACCCGTCCGGTCGGATCACC
>JAPLJE010000652.1 GCA_026388755.1 Deltaproteobacteria bacterium
ATCTTGATGACAAAATACCGGATGTCCGCGCCGGCCACAAATGCTTTTCCCGCGCCTTGAATCACGAGGGCCTTGACATCCGGGCGGCTCTCGGCATCGGAAAAACGGCTGCCGAGCTGGGCCACGAGCTGCTCATTCAGCGCATTCATGGCTTCCGGACGGTTTAGGGTAAGGGTTGCGATACCGTCTTTAACCGAGACGTCCACAAAATTGAATTCAAAGGGTTTTCCGATACGTTTCTGTTGTTTCAGAAGCTCGGGCATCTTGAAATCCGGATATTTTTCGCTGATTGCCGCAACCGCGGCGTATGTTTTGTCAATGCCGATCCGGTTCATGATTTCAAACGGACCCAATGTCCAGCGCAGCCCGATTTTGGCGCCGCGGTCCGTATCCTCGATGCTGGCGACGCCTTCATCCACCAGGGCCGCGGATACGCCCAGGCAGACCCCGTACATCCGGTCCGACACGGCCTGAATCCGGGTTTCGTCCACAGCGCCATCCAGATTCCAGTTTTCCTTTTTTTCCATTTGAGCCTTCAGCCTGTTGCAGGGTGCATAAAACGGGCCCAGTTCATTGCCCAGAGTGGTCGCGGCATGAACGGCAATGGGGATTCCGGTGACATTCATCAGCAGAAACGGCCCCATGCCGATCTTGAAGGCCCGCTTGCAGGCTTCCTCGATGGTTGGAATGTCGGCAATGCCTTCTTCCAGCATTCTGGCGGCTTCATTCAAAAAAGGAACAAAAAACCGGTTGACGGCAAACCCGGGAGCATCCTTGACCAGAATGGCGGTTTTACCGTGAAGTTTAGCTGCCAGCAGCGATTTTTCAATGGTTTCAGGGCTGGTGCCCGCATGGGGAATCACTTCCAGCAGCCGGTTTTTGGCAGGATGGAAAAAATAATGAAGGCCGACAAAACGGTCTGGTCTCGAGATCTGTTCGGCAAATTCCCGGACATAAAAACTGGAGGTGTTGGTTGCCAGAATCGTCTTTTCCGAGCAGATGGCGTCCAGTTTTTTGAACAGATCGATTTTGACAGCCTTGTCCTCAAATACTGCTTCTATGACGAGATCGGCGTCACGGACGGCATTAAAATCCGTTGTTGCCGTGATCCGGGACAGGATTTCCGCTACTTTTTCAGGTTTGAACAGCTTGCGTTCCACACCTTCCTGGAGCAGCCTTTGAATTGTATTGAGTCCTCTTTGAACAAATTCTTCCTGGGTATCGATCATGACCACGGGAATGCCTTCCTGTGCTATCTTCTGGGCAATACCGCTGCCCATGTTGCCGGCACCGATGACGCCGATTTTCTGGATCTGTGACATTATGGCCTCCAAGGTATAAATGTGGAGAGTGACGGAAGATCCGTAATAAGTATATTAACCCGTCACACCTTCCCGTCACCCCTTATCCTAAATTCATTTGTTTTTCCATACGGATTTTCGTTTTTCGTAAAAACTGGCGATGCCTTCCAGGGTATCTTCGGTTTTCATCAGGGTATTGAGAAAAAGATCACTAACGCTGTCGATGGCCTTGGAAAAACCCATGCCAAGGTGCGCTTTGACCGCCTGTTTGTTCAGCCGCAGAATCAGGGGACTGCTGGTCTGGATTTCCCCGACGAGTTTTGAGATTTCCGCATCAAATTGTTCATCTTCGACTGCGCGGC
>JAPLJE010000568.1 GCA_026388755.1 Deltaproteobacteria bacterium
CGAATTCAAATCGAAACGAAAAAACAAAGTTTTTGAGATATACTTGAAGGCTGTAAGAATTTCAAGGAAGAAAAACAGATGGTCGCGTAAAAAACCGGAATTGGGATGGCCAGCAACGCCAAAGAAGCCGCAAGAAAGCAATTGCCGAAACAATCATCCTCACCTCTCAAGGGTTGCACTCCAGATACGCGGCCAAAAACGGCAGAACCGGACTGAGTTTCATTTATTTTCAGCATCCTTCAGGCTTGATCGATCAGTTGTTTGTAAATCGCATCAAAAATGATTCCACCCACTTCAAGGGCTTTCAAATCATCATGGAGGACCTTGGTCAGTCCCCTGCAGATCAGGTCCAACCCGGCTGCCTCAGGAGGTGGAATCAGATCATTGACAGAATCCGCGGCATTCACAATAGCGCCGATCTGATCCAGAATTCTGTCGGCGATCCCGTATTCTTTTAGTATGGTGCAAAAAGAGCATCGCCCGCGTTTATGGCTCAGGTTGGCGCCGGCAATGTCAAATGCGATGCCATCCATTTCCTTGTAATCAACGCCGCGCTTGATGAAAATGAAAGTCGCATCCGGGTCTACATATTTTCTTATGAGCCAGGCACAGGCAATTCTGTCCACCCCAACTTTTTCCCGGGTAATCCACTTCATTTTAGTTCCTCCTCTTTCTGGAATTTCCGCGCCTGCTCTTCACAGGCGGCTTTGGCCTCAGCAGCTAACGGGGACTTCAGGTAATCCCTGACCTTAAGTTTGTTATACTGTGCCCAGAGCGCTCTGACCTGCCTTTCAGTTTTTGCTAGTGCTGCTTCCTGAATGATCTTACGGTAATCCCCGTTCACCTGATCCAGGAAAAAATCCCGGATTTCTTTTTCCTGGGATGGCGTCAGCGATTCAGCCTCCCAGACAGAGGCTTGCCCTCCTGTTTCCAGAAATTCTGCAGCAAGCCATTCAAAATGCTCAAGAGTGCGTTCCGAATGGGGCAAAATACACACGGATTTCTGAATGGGAAAAACCCCCAGTTTTTTCAGCTTTCTCCAGACGGCAACCTTGTTGGCTGTAGTCTTGGCGAGCGGCAATTTATAGATGAGCATGATCCACTTCAATGTTTACAATCTCTCCTTTGCATGAGATTTCATTTTAATGAATAACACATATACGTAACTTACGTTACATATTATTGCCTAATATTTTTTTTGTCAACTGGGATGAACTTCGACCTATCTCCATACGATAAAAATATAAATGCGCTGTTAACGCTTGACACCATCAATTCACGCTGTATAATAAATGTAACTTATGTTACATTTATTCCTATACACTGCAACCAGTGGCACGGCGTGTATCTGATAGCCGAGGTTAAGGATGGCAAAGGTAAAACTGTGGCAAGTCGTGAATGGCTGTTTGCTCCCTGGTATGGTGATCGGCCTGATGACAAAGCTTTCCTGGAAGGGGACAAGAAGCGGCCCGACGCCGTTTCGGCTATCCAGGCCGAT
Source organism: Deltaproteobacteria bacterium (assembly GCA_026388755.1). Taxonomy (GTDB): domain Bacteria; phylum Desulfobacterota; class Desulfobacteria; order Desulfobacterales; family Desulfatirhabdiaceae; genus RAAP-1. The sequence goes on from JAPLJE010000568.1 coordinate 1,499, forward strand.
GCCCAAGGCCCCCATGAAACCATTATCCGGGCAGGCGAAGATCGCGTTCTCAACTGGATGCCTGCGCTGAAAAAGGGTGCCTACACTGTTCAGGCGAAACTCATTTATGACCTCAACCGGTACAATGAGAGAACGTTCCTGGCGGACCAGACGGAAATCAACCACGCATCCCTTTCGATCAAAATTGATGCAACGCCTTGAGATAAGAAGGCTCGTCGATTTACTTTTTTTATACTGTTCAGTTCTGAAGGAGATCAAGAATGAAGGAAGGCTCCGATACCGCTCCCGTTAAGGTTCAATTCAAAGATGCCTTGAAATTCTGGGTTAAGCTTGGTTTCATCAACTTTGGAGGTCCCGCCGGCCAGATTGCCATCATGCAGCATGAGCTGGTAGACAGCAAGCGCTGGGTATCCCAGAGTCAGTTCGTGAGGGCGCTCAACTTCTGCATGATTCTCCCCGGCCCTGAAGCGCAGCAGCTTGCCATCTACATTGGCTGGCGTCTTCATGGAATCCTGGGGGGTGTGATTGCAGGCAGTTTTTTTGTAATCCCCTCGATTTTTGTGTTGCTCGCTTTGAGTTGGATGGTCGTGGTTTCTTCAGAGATCCCTGCGATACGTGGGCTTCTCTATGGGGTGCAGCCAGTCGTGATTGCAATCGTGGCATCAGCTGTTTTGCGCATAGGAAAGAAAACCCTCCATCACTGGGCGCTTGGTCTTTTCGCTGTTGCAGCTTTTGTGGCCCTCTATTTCTTTGATATTTCGTTCCCGTACGTCATAGGTACTGCCGCGTTGGGTGGGGCCGTATTGCAGCGATTCTGGCCTCATATCTTTCAACCCTGCGAGGACGGCCACGGCGGTTCCACATGCGAGGAGATTGAAGAAGCTTCCCAAAACAACCGGCCTTCAATGGCCCGCAATCTCAGGCTGCTCATCTTTTTTCTTGCTTTGTGGGGAATCCCGCTCGGCGGATTGTGGCTCTGGAGAGGCCCTTTGGACGTACTGGTACAGGAAGCGATACTTTTCTCCAAGGCCGCTTTCGTTACTTTTGGAGGAGCCTATGCTGTTTTGACCTATATCGCGGATATGGCCGTAAACCATTACGGATGGCTGAATGCGCATCAGATGGTTCAGGGTCTTGGACTTGCGGAGTCAACACCGGGACCGCTCATCATGGTCACCCAATACATCGGATTTCTTGCTGCCTGGAATCTGCACGGTGAGTTTAACCCTCTCTTCAATGCTGTTCTTGGCGCATTTATAACAACCTATATGACATTTCTCCCTTGTTTTTTCTTCATTTTTCTCGGAGCTCCATATATCGAGATGCTGTCAAGGAATCGCCTCTTACAG
>JAPLJE010000751.1 GCA_026388755.1 Deltaproteobacteria bacterium
GAGCACCGGAGTTATCTTTCCCGTGCGGCTGATGACTTCCGCCTCGATGTTTGGTATGTCCTGGGCGACGGCATGCTGAAATGCTTCCGTGCCGTCTTGTTCGGAGGGGTGTAACCGGCTCTGGTGCATCCAGATCAGTTCCTCACGGGTTCTTTCCGTGATCTCTTCGGCTTTGGCGTTGCAATTGATGATGATGCCCGTTTCCGGGTCGGCCCAGAAAACGGCATCCCGGCTTTGCTCGAACACCAGGCGGAATTGCTCTTCACTGTCCTGCAGGGCGCTTTCCACTGTTTTACGTTGAAGGATCTCTTTTGCCAGCTTTCTGTTCCAGAATAACATTAGGCCTGAGATCATCCCCAGGATCCCTCCAACCCAAAGGACCCACTTAATGACAGTTTGCCATGCAACAGTGTGCTCATAGCGGATGGGCATCCACTTATGAAAGATTTGATCGTGTTCCTGAGGGGTTGTGAAACGAATGACTTTGTTCAAAATACTGATCAGTTCGGGCCAGTCGTTGCGAACGGCGAATTTGAACAAAAAATCTTCGTTTTCCGCCTGCCCTGCGATTTTAAGATTGCCGATTTGATATTTCTGCATCACGTATCCGGCAACCACGAATGCTCCGACAAACGCATCCGCATTTCCGCTTGAGACGGACTGCATCGCAGTGACCGGATTATCGGCAGGATAAAGCTCAATTTCCGGATGATCTTTCTTCAGATGGTTATAAAGGGGGATATCTTTAACAATGGCAACCTTCATACCTGTCAGGTCTTTTACATCTCTTAAAAACGGGGCGTCCAACCGGTTGACGATTACCCAGGATATCGTAAAGCAGGAATCGGTCAGGTCCATAAATTGATTGGGCTGAAGGCCCATGAACGCGGGAAATATATCAGTCCGGCGGGTTTGTATCAATTCGGGCAATTCGGACAGCGGCGCATAAAAGGGATTAAAATGCATGCCGGTTCGTTTGCTGAAGAGATCCAGATAATCCTGAACCATTCCTTGAAAACGCTTGTCTTCAGCAAGAAACATCACCGGCGGAAATACAGCGGGAACACTGATTTTTATCGTGTGATGCGCTCTGATCCAGGCCTCTTCCGCGGCAGTCAACCGGTTCATCGCCTCCCTTTGTCCCCCCTCGAGGGGGGAATTGGGGGGTGTCCCGTAATATCGTTTATCCGGGTCCGGCACCCAGCGTTGTTCAATTTCAGCAAGTTCTTGATTGGATATGAGGTCTAATCCCTTGTCAACGAGGGATAGCAGTTCTTTGTTATGTTTCAGCACGCCGGCATGGAGCGTTCTTGTGAAGAATTTTTCATCAGACAGTTCTTTGTTATGTTTCAGCACGCCGGCATGGAGCGTTCTTGTGAAGAATTTTTCATCAGAAGACTCAAACTCGACTGCTAAACCCATTTGTCTGAGCATCACGGATGTTGATGCCGGAGTGCTCAAAAAAGCCAGGATTTTTCCCTCCAGCGCCGCCCGAATCATATCTTCATTGGCGGCAAACGGAACCACTTCGATATCAGGGTAGCGTTTATGCAATTGCTCTTCCAGATAGGTGCCTCTGGTAACTCCGACTTTTTGTCCATTAAGTTCACTGATGTTCAGGGCTTTTCCATGCTTTTTCGAGAAGAAGAAACAAAAACTCAATTCATAAATGGGCTGTGAAAAGGCGATCCATTCACTGCGCTCTTCTGAATAATTGAGCGCGCTGTATATGTCTGACGTACCCTTTTTGAAGGAATCAAGTGTATCCTGGAAGGCAGCACAATGAAATTCAATTTTTCGGCCGGTTTTTTCAGCCCAAAGTCTCCACATATCCACGAATAACCCCGCGGGTTGACCTTCAACACTGAGAAAAGACAATGGGGGGAAGTCATTTCTTAACGTAATGACCAGTGTGTCGCTACTTTTGGCAGAGGACCCGTTCAGAGATTTTCGTTCCACTACAAGTTCATCTGCTGCAATGTTGCTCGCAATGCCCAATAAAAAGGCACAAAGGATGTGTTTGAGTTTAAGTTTCATAAATTAACGACTTACTTTTTTCCTCGAACGATTACTTTTAATGATTGAATTGATTGATAAGGCGTTACTTTTTCGCGATGGGAGTATATGAAGAATGACCTTGGGTGTCAATTGTATTTGGACCACAAAAAATGGGCTGCGGTATCGATATGGGTAAAACACAGTGCAGACCTAAAACAGACATAAGACAATCGGTTTTCTCGGCCCCGGCCCTAATCTCGTCTTGGTCAAAGATCACTTTCAGCGCGCAAATCTCACACTTATCCTTTTGCAGCATACTCGTTCTTCCCCGATGAATTGAATTTATTGGATAGTGGTCCAGTATGATATTTTCAGATCAATTGTCATTTTTAATGGAATAAAACAGCCCAACCTGATCATTCTACAGTCGTCCAAAGTTCGGGATGTTCAAGGTGTGAAGGAGTGAGTCAACCACAAGGATGTGCTCCTCCACCTAAAAATTCTGATAAATCCTTTGAAAATAGTGTATAATAAAACCGCGTTTGAAGCGCTGCCATGGGTTTTGATCGAGAATCAGCATCAGGCAGAGACGGTCGATTGTCTCAACCACGAGGGGTCATTGAACGAAAAACAGGCGGTAACATGATGGAAAAAAATGCTTCACAGTCCAGGACTGGCCGCGGAAGGACAATGATTAAGGCGATTCTGGTTGCGGTGATCATCGGTGTTATGGTCGTTGCGGGGAGAGCCTTTAATCTTCAACAGATTTTTCGCGATGCGCTGGTATGGATTTCCGGTCTTGGTCCGCTGGGCCCGATGATCTTCATTGTCATCTATATCATGGCCTGTGTGCTGCTTCTTCCGGGGTCCATCCTGACATTGGGCGCCGGTGCGGTGTTCGGGGTAGTTCAGGGATTCATTGTGGTGTTGACCGGGGCGACCCTGGGTGCAACCTGCGCCTTCCTGGTCGGGCGCTATCTGACCCGGGACTGGGTGGCCAGGCGGATTGCCGGCAACGAGAAATTCAAGGCCATTGATGAAGCCGTGGCAAGGGAAGGCTGGAAGATCGTTTTTCTCACCCGCCTGTCTCCGGTTTTCCCCTTTAACCTCCTTAACTACGCCTTTGGGCTGACTCGGGTCAGCCTCAAGCACTACTTCTTTGCATCGTGGATAGGAATGATACCTGGAACCATGATGTATGTGTACATCGGGTCACTGGCCGGCGACCTGGCCAGTCTGGGCGCCGGGGGACGCACGCGCACTATGGCGGAGTGGGTTCTATACGGAATCGGTCTGTTGGCGACTATTGTGGTGACGGTTTTCGTCACACGCCTGGCAAGAAGAGCCCTGTCATCGCGCATTTCTCCATGAAAAAAAACCATATCACATTAAAACATATAGCGCATGCTAAACATGAAGAATTTATACCTAACAATTTGACATATCATAATAAACTGATCATATTTACCCGCTATCCGGAACCCGGGAGTACCAAGACGCGGCTGATTGGTGCGCTCGGCGCAAATGGCGCCGCCGAACTTCACAGGCAGATGGCGGAACTGGTTGTTGGCGTGGCGCGCGAGTTGAAATCTTCGACCGGCATTGCCATTGAAATCCGATTTGTCGGCGGCGATGATTCCAAAATGCGTCAGTGGCTTGGAAATGACATGGAGTATGCAGGGCAGATCGGCCAGGACCTGGGCGAACGGATGGATAATGCCTTTAAAGCCGGGTTTGATCGGGGATGCGATCGCATTGTCGTCGTGGGTTCAGATTGTCCCGAGTTGACGGCCGATATCCTTAAAGAAGCGTTTCATGCGCTGGATCACCATTCCGTGGTATTGGGGCCTGCTTCCGACGGTGGTTATTATCTTGTCGGCCTGAAACAACTGATTTCAAATATTTTTCATAATATTCCATGGGGGACGGAGAACGTTCTGGAAGAGACACGCAAAGCGCTCTCATCCCTTGAAGTTTCCAATGCGCTGCTGGAGCGGT
>JAPLJE010000526.1 GCA_026388755.1 Deltaproteobacteria bacterium
CTGTTCGGGTTTGAGCTTTTTTGCGGTCTTGACAACAACTCTCAGTCCCGCGCTGGTGATGTAATCCAGCTTCTGGCAATCCAGGACAATATAGCGGGATCCGTTTTCCATTGCCTGAACAATTCGTTTGTCAAATTCCGGCGACGAGCCGGAATCCAGACGCCCCGCAAGGCTGAAGATCGTGATCTGTTGCTGCCGCGTTTCGTTGATATCCATTTTATTACCTTTATTTAAAAGTAGTCAGAATCCAGCAGGTCGGGTTTCTAACCCGACAGATATGGGGTCATGCATAAGTTGTGTCGGGGAAAAATCCGACTTGCATTCATGCTTCGTTATAAAGATCAATCATGTCGGCCTATATCAGGCTGACTCCAATCTTTTGCTTGCAAGCGCTACATCCTTCGGATCTCTCGCTTAAAAAATGTTCTTCCCAGTGATGGATTCTTTCCACCACTGCATGAAAAATGCTGGACATCAGCTGTGGATACTGATCCATTGCATGAACAAATCTTTCACGGGAAAGAATCAGACATGTCACCGGAGTGGACGCTTTCAGAGAAAAAAGTCTTCGCGTATTTCCCAGAAGGGTTAACGCACCTGAAAAATCTCCAGCCGTATAGTTTCGAATGATCTCCTCGCAGCCACTATCTGATCGGATTAACACCGCTTCTCCGGAAATCAGATAAAACGCCTGGCCATCATCATCTTCCTGGGTGAACAGATATTCCCCGGGCTTGAAATTTTCCCGCGTACACAGGAAAGCAAACACTTTAAGGGTATCAATGGGAAGCGCAGAGAAAAAATAGATTTCCCTTAAGATATTCAGGTTTCCCTGAAATTCACAGGTTGGGCAAGATTCATTTTTTTCCGCCGACCAGCTCATATAGTGCTCCTTTTCTGGAAATGAGTTCATCATAAGATCCCATTTCAATGATTTTACCTGCCTTCATCACCGCAACTTTGTCATAATTCTTGATAATATCCAGGCGATGTACAACGGATATCAGTGTGGTTTGCCCTTTCCACCGGGTTTCCAGGAGGTTTTGAATTCGAGTCTGTGATTTGTTGTCCAAGGCGGAAGTGGCTTCATCCATGATCATCATGCGAGGGGATTTAAGAAAGGTTCTGGCAATGGCAAGCTTCTGGCGCTGACCGCCGGATAGTTTGTCGCCTTTGCTGCCGACCTGGAATTGCATTCCGATTTCAACGATGGTTTCAAGAAAATCCTCTTCGATAATCAATTGAATGATGCTTTGATTGATCATGTCCAACGCCTTGGGATTGGATGTTTTGGTCTGTCCAAACAAGATATTGTTCATGATGGTCTGGTTATAGATGTAATCGGACATCTGGTAAAACGAAAAAGCGGCAGGGTTGTTCTGAGTGATGTTTTCGTGAATCAACGTTCTTCCCTCCAGGATCAGACGCTCCAGGATGGCCGGAAGGGCAACCAGATTGTGTTTTCCGGGTTTAAATCGAAGAGCCAGTTTCAAAAGATAATCCCGGTCTGTATCCGATAATTGAAGCAACTTGGTACGCTTGAGTCGTTCAACCAGCAGTATGGCCTCATCCCATTCCTCAAGTGAAATCGGGCTTTGTTCAAAAAAGACAGGGTCCGGAGTCAGATTGCCCAGAATATCGACAGTTTGCTTGGAGAGTTCGGCGCCTAAGCTCAAGAGAGGGGTTGTCAGATCGGCCTTGCTCAATAGCTCCAGAAAATAGTGATTCTGTGGCAGGTTGTTCTCCGAAAAAGAAGCATCGTTAGGCGTTCCTAAAAATAGATTTTCAGCAACACTTGAGAAATACAGATATTTGTTTTCATCGAAGAATTCAACGTAATCTGAAAGCTTTTCTCCATACTCCTGCTGAAAATTCTCCCGCACCCGAATCAACTGTCTTGCCAGATCTCCCTGACTTTCCCTGTCCAGAATGGTGTTGAGCCCGAATCGAAGCACATCCACAAAAATACCCGTCTGGTGAAGAACGGCAATTTTATCATCCAGTGACGGCTGATCCGTGTCCATTTCCCCATCATGGACAGCCGCATACGAATACACCAGATTTTCCTCGATGGAGCCGGAGAAAATAAACGGACTCTGGGAAACAAAACCCATGTTGATTATCAGATCTTTTTTGGTTAGATCCGCAACTTCCTTTTCGCCAAGAAGAATGTGTCCACCCGAATACTTGTAGAGTTGACCGATACAAAGCGCCAGCGTGCTTTTCCCGCTTCCGGAAAACCCGACA
>JAPLJE010000493.1 GCA_026388755.1 Deltaproteobacteria bacterium
AAATGACCGAGGTGAAAATATGAAGGAAATTACCGCCATCATTCGAATGAACAAGATGAATGAAACCAAACGGGCGTTATCGGAGGCGGGCATCTCTTCCGTCACCGCCAGAGACGCGCTGGGCAGAGGAAAAGGGCTTGTGGACATGCAGCTTCTGAAAGGCGCGGAATTGGGCTATGAAGAGGCCATTTCAAAGCTTGGACAAAGCGGGCGGCTGATTCCCAAACGGATCCTTCTGGTTATTGTTCCGGACAAACTGGTGGAGAAAACCGTTAAAACCATTATCCGGGTCAACCAGACCGGAAAATCCGGAGATGGCAAAATTTTTGTCATGCCGTGCCTGGATGCCATTCGCGTCCGGACCGGCGAGTTCGGCGATGATGTTCTGGATGACGCGTGAAAGACGCCAGAGGAGAATGAACAATGGAAACTACTGAAGATATCGTGGAAGATGAAATACTAGACCCTGAAAAGGTGAAACTGGAACTCATCGCAAAATATCCGACCAAGGTGGCGCGAAAGCGAGCCAAACAGATCGTGATCAACAAGGTCGGCGAAACCGGCGATGTTCCGGAAATACAGTCGAACGTTCGAACCACTCCCGGTTTGATCGGGCAGCGGGGGTGCTGTTACGCCGGCTGCAAGGGCGTGGTGCTGGGGCCTACCCGGGACATCGTCAACATCACGCACGGCCCGATCGGTTGCGGGTATTACAGTTGGCTGACCCGCAGAAATCAGACCGATCCTGATGCATCACCTGGTACATCAACGGATGGGCACAATTTTATGCCGTATTGTTTTTCAACGGACATGCAGGATGAGCAGATCATCTTTGGCGGCGAAAAAAAACTGAAGCAGGCCATTCAGGAAGCCTATGACATCTTCAAGCCCAAGGCCATCGGCGTATTCGCCACCTGTCCAGTGGGACTCATCGGCGATGATGTGCATTCGGTCTGTAAGGAAATGAAGGAAAAGCTGGACATCAATGTTTTCGGCTTCAGTTGCGAAGGTTATAAAGGGGTCAGCCAGTCCGCGGGGCATCATATCGCAAATAACGGCGTTTTTACCCATGTGGTGGGAACTGACGATACCATCCGGGAAGGCAATTTCAAGATCAACCTCCTGGGTGAATACAATATCGGCGGAGACTCCTTTGAAATCGAGCGAATTTTCGAAAAATGCGGAATCACCCTGGTGTCGACGTTCAGCGGAAACTCCACCGTGGGCGGCTTTGCCAATTCACATACGGCGGATTTAAACCTGATCATGTGCCATCGCTCGATTAATTATGTCGCGGAGATGATGGAGAAAAAATACGGAGTGCCCTGGATCAAGGTTAATTTTATCAGCGCGGAATCCACGGCAAAATCCCTTCGGAAAATAGCCGCTTATTTTGAAGATCCAGCACTCACCGAGCGGGTAGAGGCGGTGATTGCCGAAGAAATGCCCGCGGTGGAAAAAGCCAGAAACGCGGTTTATCCCCACACCAAAGGCAAACGGGTCATGCTGTTTGTGGGCGGTTCCCGCGCGCACCATTATCAGGATCTGTTTAATGAACTGGGGATGATCACCATTTCCGCCGGATATGAATTTGGTCACAGGGACGATTATGAAGGCCGCAAGGTACTACCCGATATCCGGGTGGATGCGGACAGTAGAAATATTCAGGAATTGGAAGTGCATCCGGACCCCGAAAAATTCAGGCCCCGCAAACGGCCGGAAGAAGTTAAAAAGCTGAACAAAAACGGTGTTGTTTTCAGCGAATATGAAGGCATGATGCCGGACATGCCAAACAATACCATGATTATCGATGACATCAGCCAGTATGAGACGGACCAGCTCATTGAAATTTACAAGCCAGATATGTTCTGTGCGGGGATCAAGGAAAAATATGCGATTCAAAAGCACGGGATTCCCATGAAACAGCTCCACAGCTATGATTCCGGCGGGCCCTATGCCGGGTTTGCAGGAGCCGTCAATTTCTACAATGAGATTGATCGGATGGTAAACAGCAAGATCTGGAGCTACATGAAGGCGCCCTGGCAGAAAAATCCGCAGCTTATGGCAACCTATGCATGGGAATAAATATTCAGCCTGTCCGTAAGGACTTTTATATAAAACGAATTGGAGATAGATAATTATGCTGCTCAGACATACGCCAAAAGAAATTACGGAACGCAGTGCGTTAACGATCAATCCGGCCAAAACCTGTCAGCCCATTGGCGCAATGTATGCAGCACTGGGCATTCACGGGTGTCTTCCTCACAGCCACGGGTCTCAGGGGTGTTATGCCTATCATCGAAGCGCCCTGACCCGTCATTACAAAGAACCGGTCATGGCTGCCACCAGCGCATTTACCGAGGGTGCTTCGGTTTTCGGAGGACAGGCCAACCTGCTTCAGGCCATCGACAATATTTTCTCCGTGTATCACCCGGATATCATTGCCGTGCATACCACCTGCCTGTCGGAAACCATCGGAGATGATATTCCGCAGATCATTAATAAAGCCAGGGGTGAGGGCAAAATCCCCGAAGGTAAATATGTCATTCATGCCAATACGCCCAGCTATGTGGGATCGCATGTAACCGGATTTGCCACCATGACCCGAGCCATGGTGGATTATTTTGCCGAATCAAACGGACATAAAAACAAAACCATCAATTTGATTCCGGGGTATTCGGAGCCGGCGGATATGGAAGAGATCCGGCGCATTGCATCGCTCATGGGCATTAAAACAATCATGTTCCCGGACACCTCTAACGTGTTGAACGGCCCGCTGACCGGAAAATTCCGCATGTATCCGGAAGGCGGGGTAACGATTCCCGAACTGAAACTAACGGGATCCAGCATGGGGACCCTGGCCCTGGGAAAGCTTGCCTCGGGTCCCGCGGCCAGAGCTTTGGATGCCAAATGCAAGGTTCCCTGCCAGTTGCTCGATTTGCCGATGGGTCTTGAGGGCACCGACGCGTTTGTCGATAACCTCAGGCGCATTGCAGGCGTGAATGTGCCGGATGCACTCACGCTGGAGCGGGGACAGCTCGTGGATGTGATCTCGGACATGCATCAGTATTTTTATGGAAGAAGAGTCGCTCTGGCCGGTGATCCGGATCAGCTTCTGGCCATAGCCAAATTTCTGGTCTCCATTGACATGATCCCGGTTTATATGGTGACCGGAACGCCGGCAGGCAAAAAATTTGAAAAAGAACTTCGGGAAGTCGTTAAAGACGCGCCCTGTGAAGTCAAAATCAAAATCCCGGGGGATTTGTTCCTGCTGCATCAATGGATTAAACAGGAGCCCGTGGATTTATTGATCGGGAACACGTACCTGAAATACGTTGCCAAAGATGAGGACACCCCGCTGGTTCGCTATGGTTTTCCGATTTTTGACCGGATCGGACACAGTTATTTCTCGACAATGGGCTATAAAGGCGGAATCCGATTTCTAGAAAAAATATTGGATGCGCTCCTGGATCGAAAAGATCGCGACGCTACCGACATCAACATGGAACTGGTGATGTAATGACAAGCATACCCATACTTAAAGAACGGGAAAATCACATCTGGGAAAAAGGCGACACGCCTTATCAGATGACTTGCGAAAAACACAGCCTGGCGGGATCCATCAGCCAGAGAGCCTGCGTGTTTTGCGGGTCCCGTGTGGTGCTGTATCCGATCGCGGATGCGGTGCATCTGGTTCATGGACCCGTTGGCTGCGCAGCCTACACCTGGGATATCCGGGGATCACTGTCTTCGGGGCCGGAGCTTCATCGCCTCAGTTTTTCCACGGATTTACAGGAAAAAGATGTCATTTTCGGGGGCGAGAAAAAACTTTATGCAATTTTGACCGGACTCATTGACCGTTATGCTCCCAAGGCGGCTTTTGTGTATTCAACCTGCATCGTGGGGATCATCGGCGATGATGTGGATGCCGTGTGCCGGAAAGTGGCCAGGGAAAAAGGCATTCCTGTCCTTCCCGTAAACTCGGAAGGATTCAAGGGAACCAAAAAAGACGGCTACAAAGCTGCCTGCGAAGCCCTGTTCAAACTGATCGGGCAAGGTAAAACCGAGGACATCGGAAAGACCAGCATCAACATCCTGGGTGAGTTCAACATCGGCGGAGAGGCCTGGATCATCAAGGATTATTACGAGCGGATGGGCGTTCAGGTGGTGTCGGTGATGACCGGGGATGGGCGGATTGAAGATGTTAAGCGGGCACATGGGGCATCTCTGAATGTGGTTCAATGCTCCGGCTCCATGACATATCTGGCCAAAATGATGGAAGAGACCTACGGAATTCCCTTCATCCGGGTATCCTATTTCGGCGTTGAGGACATGTCCAAGGCCCTGTACGATGTGGCCGAGCATTTCAGCGACCAGCCGGACATCCTCAGCCGCACGCAAGAGATGGTCAAAGAAGAGATCAGCCGGATTTATCCCAAGCTTCAGGAGTATAAAAAAGCGCTGATCGGGAAAAAAGCAGCCATCTATGTGGGCGGTGCATTCAAAGCCTTTTCGCTCATCAAGGCCCTGAGGCTTCTGGGCATGGATGTGGTGCTTGCCGGCTCTCAGACCGGCAACCCGGAGGATTACGCCGAACTGAGGGAGTTGTGCGATGACGGAACGGTTATTGTGGATGACGCAAATCCCTTGGAACTTTCCAAGTATATCATCGAAAAAGGCGCGGATCTGGTGATCGGCGGCGTCAAGGAGCGCCCGATCGCATACAAGATGGGTGTTGGTTTTTGCGATCACAATCATGAGCGCAAGATTCCACTGGCCGGATATGTGGGAATGCTCAATTTCGCCAAGGAAGTGTATGAAAGCGTGACCAGTCCGGTATGGGGATTTGCCAGAGAGACTGCGGATACTGCTTTGGGCGCGCCGGTCATCATTCAGCGAAAAATAGAAAAAACCGATGCCGGCACCCAGAACGCCTGCAACGTCTGCACGCCGCTGGGCGCTTCCCTTGCATTCAAGGGGATCAAAGGCGCGATCCCCCTGATTCATGGCTCTCAGGGATGCTCGACCTATATGCGCCGATATTTGATCAGCCATTATAAAGAGCCGGTGGATATCGCCTGCTCCAATTTCGGAGAGCAGACCGCCATATTCGGGGGCGGCGTGAATCTGATGACAGCCATTGATAACCTTGAAAAGCAGTATCATCCTGAGCTGATCGGGATCGCCACAACCTGTCTGTCAGAGACCATCGGCGATGATGTCCCCATGTTTATCCGGCAATACCGGGAAGCGAACAAGGAAAAAGAAATGCCGGCTCTGGTGCACGTATCCACACCAAGTTACAAGGGAACACATATTGAGGGATTTCACGGTGCTGTGAGAGCGGTGGTGTCCGCTCTGGCTACAGCTAAAAACGAGAAAAGCGATCGGGTGAATCTCTTTCCGGGAATGCTTTCTCCGGCCGACCTTCGCCTGCTTAAAGAAATTTTCAAGGATATGGGGCTGCCCTGTTTGATGCTTCCGGATTATTCCAGAACCCTGGACGGCGCGCCCTGGAAGGAATATCACAAAATTCCGGAAGGCGGAACCCCTGTCAGCGATATCCGGAAAATGGGAGATGCAAAGGCCAGCATGGAATTCGGCAGGATTCTGTCCAGGCAAAGCAGCGCCGGAAAACACCTTATGGAAAATTTTGATATTCCCCTTTACAGCCCGGGCCTGCCCATCGGGATCCATGAAACGGACCGGTTTTTTGAAGCGATGGAAGATATCACCGGGAAACTCATGCCGGAAAAATACCGGGAAGAGCGGGGCCGCCTCATTGACGCATACATTGACGGCCATAAATATGTATCCGGAGCCAGGGCCGTGGTTTACGGCGAGGAAGATCTGGTGGTGGGCCTGGCGTCCTTTTTATCCGAAATCGGCGTGATTCCGGTGCTGTGCGCATCCAGCGGGAAAAGCGGGTATTTGAAGGAAAAAATTGCCGAGGTGGTTGTTGGATACGGAGGACAGGAAATCCTCGTCTATGACAACGTCGATTTTGTTGAAATCGCGGAAGAATCCAACAAATTGAAGCCGGATTTTCTGATTGGAAGCAGCAAGGGATATTCTGTGGCTCGGAAAATCCCGGTCCCACTGGTGCGGGTCGGTTTTCCGATCCATGATCGGATTAACGGCGCCAGAATCCTGCATATCAGCTACCAGGGCGCCCAGAACCTGTTTGACGGTATCGTCAATACCCTGCTGGATCAAAGGCAAAAATCATCCGATGTCGGATATTCCTATATGTGAAAGGTGATGGCTTCGTAAAAAGCCCAATATCTGCGTTGCGCTTCATCCTTCGTCATTGCGGCGTACCCAAAAGTACGGCTTTAATGACAAGGTGCGGCACACTTTCGGAAGAGTGCATCTTCCGGTTGCGCCCCGGTGCAACATTCAGTGTAAATTCTGTAACCGAAAATTTGATTGTATTAACGAAAGCCGACCAGGCGTAACTTCCGGCGTGCTGTCGCCGGCTCAGGCCATGGTTTACCTGGATTCGGTGTTTGAAAAAAAGAAAAACATCTCCGTGGTCGGCCTTGCCGGTCCGGGAGATCCTTTTGCCAATCCGGAAGAAACCATGGAAACCCTGCGCCGGGTTCGGAAAAGCTATCCGGAGATGCTCCTGTGCGTGGCCACAAACGGACTGGGTATCGGCCCGTATATTGACGAGCTGGCTCAACTCCAGGTCAGTCACGTTACCGTTACCGTAAACGCCATAGATCCGACCGTGGCTGAAAAAATATATTCCTGGGTGCGCTACGGCAAACGGGTGTTTCATCCAACAGAAGGGGTTAAGTTGTTGATGCAAAAGCAAATCGAGGCCATCCGGAGCCTCAAGGAAAAAGGGATCGTGGTCAAGGTCAATTCGATCATCATCCCCGGCATCAATGATGCGCATATACCGGATGTTGCCAAAAAGATGGGCGAAATGAACGTGGATATTTTAAACTGCGTTCCCTATTACCCGAATCAAGGCTCAACCTTTGAAAATATTCCGGAGCCTTCAAAAGAGATGATTGCACATATCCGGAAAGAAGCCGGAAAATTCATTCCTCAGATGCATCATTGCACCCGCTGCCGCGCGGATGCCGTCGGGCTTCTGGGTGAAGAGATGCCTCCGGAACTGCTGAATAGCTTGAAAACCTGTGAAAAAATGCCGGAGCCGCAAACCCTGAAAATAAACGCTTCCCGTTCTTTTGTGGCGGTAGCCAGCAGGGAAGGTGGATTGGTGAATCAGCATCTGGGGGAGGCGGACCATCTATTGATATATGGCAAAAAGAACGGGGCCGTATCACTGATCGAGTCTCGGCTGACGCCGGAATCCGGCGGCGGCACGAGCCGATGGGATGAACTGGCCGATAGAATCAATGATTGCAGCCTGCTTCTGGTCAGCGGCGTTGGCGTAAATCCCCGTCAGGTCCTGACCCGCAAAGGTATCGAAGTCTTGGAAATCGAAGGCCTGATCGATGAAGCCGTGCAGACAGTTTTTGACGGCGGAAGCCTCCGGCATCTGACAAAACGGAAAATGACGGCCTGCGGGGCGGAGTGTTCCGGAACAGGAGCAGGGTGCGGATGATATTTAGTGTGTGTACTGAAACCCTGTTTTCAATTTTAAATTCGAAGCACGAAATTCGAAACAATGACCAAAATCATAACGTTCAAAACTTTGTGTTTTCATCTGATAGATTGAGTCGTTTTGACATTTGAATTTTGAATTTGTTTCGGATTTCGGATTTCGACATTCGGATTTTATATTTAAGGAGATACATATGGACAAGCCTAAACATCATATCTTTGTGTGCGCCAGTTTCAGAGCAGGCGGTGATTCAAAGGGAACCTGCAATAAAAAAGGTTCTCTCAATTTTTTGCCCTATATTGAAAACGAAATTCTGGACCGGGGGCTGAATGCGGCAATCACCAGCACGGGCTGCATGAAAGCCTGTGATTTCGGGCCGGTATTGGTCATCTACCCGGAAGGGCTTTGGTACGGCAACGTTACGAGTGAAGGGATTATCGATGAGATTCTGGATGGGCTGGAAGATGGTAAGCCAGCCACAGACTACCTCATCGCATGATTCCGGAAGTTCATATCCGTGAGGCTGTATCCGCAAAACCGAAATTCACCAACACAGAAAGGGATTTTATGACCATTGGCAACGCTCTGACCTTTATTAAACGGGGGCTTGAAGATAGCGACTTGCGAGGGCGCCTGAATGCCGCGACCAGTTTGCTGGAAATAGATCAAGTCCTGGCCGAAGAGGATCTCTTGTTTTCAACCTACGATTTTGATGAAGCCTTTTATCACCAGTTGACTCAATGCCAAGCGTTGGAAGCGGCGGAACAACTGAAAGAATTCAAGTTGTGGTGGGATCTTCTGTTTCGAACCTTGGAACCCGTCGCATGTGAAACCCAGTGCAGCGCTTGCTGTGCGTAATGTTAGCGAAAGGAAATGGAATATGAAGAAAGCA
>JAPLJE010000010.1:0-6072 GCA_026388755.1 Deltaproteobacteria bacterium
GGGGAACACAATGACAGAATTCTCGGCAATCTCCTGGTTGTGGCGGAAACCATCAGAAGCCATAGTTGCCCGGAGGCGCTCTGGATCAGAACCCCCGTGATCCCGGGCATGACCGCCCGTGAGGATAATATTTTCAGGATCGGACGCTTTATTGCCAAAAACCTGGGGGATGTCGTAAGCCGCTGGGAGCTGTGTGCCTTCAATAATCTCTGCAAGGATAAATACCTTCGCCTGGGTGAAGACTGGGTGCTCCGGGATGAATTGCTGCTGCAAAAAGAATCCATGGAACAGTTTGCCCGGATAGCCAGAGAATCGGGCATCCATCCCGATATTGTCGTATGGACCGGCGCCACGCGCCTTGAAGAAAAAACGTTTCCGGAAAACAGATCCGCCGCAAACTGAAAGGAGAGCCTGACTGCCATGTCCGATACCCGAAAAGAATTCATGGAAAATGAAATCAAGGCCTTTAAACCGGAAGAAAAAATCGGGCTTGTGGCCTCCATCAACCCGAAAGGACTTCCCCATCTCTCCTTGATCACATCCATTCAGGCAGCAGGCCCCTCCACGGTAACCCTTGGAGAGTTCTGCAAGGGGAAAAGCAAGGAATACATTCAAAAACGCCGCAATATCGGTTTTTTAATCATGACTCTGGACCGGAAGCTATGGCGGGGAAAAGCAACGTGGACACATCTGAGAAAAGAGGGCCCTGAATTCGAGACTTACAACAATCTGCCCATGTTCCGTTATAACGCCTATTTTGGAATCAACACGGTTCACTATCTCGATCTTATGGAAACATCCGGGCAGGAAAGTTTGCCGCTGGGTCGAATCGTATATGCATCGCTTCTTACCCGACTTGCCAAGGGAAACCTGAAAACCGCCGGCCAGAAAAGAATTCTCAAACCGTTTGCGGAAAGTATGTTCAACCGGCTGGAAACATTAAAATTTATCTCATGGATTCCGGATGACGGGTTCCCGGTCATCATACCGGTCCTTCAATGCCAGGCAGCAGACAGCCGCAGGGTTGTTTTTTCCTCCAGAGCCTACGGCAATGAATTGAAAAAGATCCCCAAAGGAACCATTGTTGCGGTTTTTGCCATGACCATGAAAATGGAAGATGTCCTGATCCGGGGAACATTCAACGGATTTTCAACGTCCCGTTTTACGGAAGTCGGCTGCGTTGATATCGACTGGGTGTATAACTCCATGCCGCCATGCCATGGGCAGATCTACCCGGAGATCCCATTGACCCCGGTGATTGAATTCTGACATGAACCCATCTTGTGAAGGAGACGCCGCAGGCGATGCTCCATGGCAATACGATCCAGCTCACCCAGCCTCTTTCCGTCAAGTATTCCGGCCACGATCCCCGCAGCAAGGCTGAATTCACGGACATGATGCTCATACCATTTGGCAAGCTCTTCGGCGGCAAAAACATCATAGGGATCCAAAGCGATCATCTCTTGCCAAAGAGATACGGCAACATGCCACTGGTTCATCTTCTTGTGGATCAGCGACAAGGACCTCCGTGCGCTCTGTGCAACCCCTGGCTGCCCGGAGCGGGACAAGGGCTCAAAGATACGGCCGCGCGCTTTGCCTTTGCGGTGATTCTTTCCGGTGTACTGTGGGCCGGTGTGTTTCCTTCACCCCTTCTGGCCCTCATCACCCGGATTATCGCCTCGATCAGTATTTAGTCATGTGTGGCAATGACGGCCAGTGAAAATGAAGTAGCCGCCAATGAAAGATAACTGAAATTCATTCATGAGTTTTAGAAAGTCATTGACTTCCGCAACATGTTTGGTTATGGGTTTGTAATTCCAACCGATAACACGCCCCTGAAACGTTATCCGGAACTTCGTATCATCCCTGTTAACCTGGCAATGACATAGATCACCTTTCGAAAACAGTTCTTTCGTATTGTTGCTTCTGAACATCAACGAACCGATCGTCGATAGGGTGAAAGTAAACTGATGTCAACCTGTGCAACTGTTGTGCGTCCATTTTATCTGTTGATGGCGCCCCTGATCCTGGGGCCGCTACTGGTTTCACTGGATGTGCTGGCGCTGGCCGTTGCCATGCCGTCTATGGCAAACCAGTTGAAGATTTCATATTCTCAGGTATCCCTTACCTTTATCCTGTATACATTGATGTTTTCCGGGCTTATTTTGCCGGTGGGCAGGCTGATGGACCGTAGCGACTGCTATGCCCTGCTGCGTTGGGGATACTGGCTATTTGCCGCAGGTTCGATATGTTGCATGCTGGCACGGGAAATTCTCTGGCTCTGTATCGGACGCTGCGTGCAGGGGATCGGCGGCGCTGTCCTTTATGCAGTAACCCCCGTGCTGGTAAAGCGTGTTCTGCCGGAAGACCGGCAAGATCGCGGCTACACCCTGCTGGTGATGGCATCCTATCTGGGAATTCTGGCAGGACCAACGCTGGGGGGGATGATTACTTCCCTGGCCGGGTGGCATTGGATCTTTGCCATGAATCTGCCGCCGGTGTGCGTAGGGCTGGTTTTGATTCGTCACCGTGCTGCTGCGCCGGAACCTGGACAGGCCGCCACACCGTTTGACTATGCCGGGGCAATTTATTCATTTCTGGCCTCAAGTCTGAGCATCTTTGTCCTGAACCAGGGAAAAGAACTGGGGTGGAGCTCGGTAACGATCCTGCTGGCGACAGGCTGCTGTCTTTTTTTTCTGATGTTGTTTCTCATCCGCCAGTACCGGTTTTCTCACCCGCTGATCGATCTGAGTCTGCTGCGTATCAGAGCGTACCGCTGTGGTCTGATGACGGCCTCTATTGCCATGGGAACCGGTACCGGATTGACTTTTCTCTATCCTTTTTTTCTAAGCCAGGGTGTAGGGCTTTCAACCATGCAGTCCGGTGTCATGATCGGGCTTGAACCGATCTTTTCCATACTGGCCAGTGTTGCAGCAGCACCGCTGGCAGCTTGGGTCGGATACCGCACGGCCATAACAGGGACCATGGGGCTGCGTTTATTTGCAGTCTTGCTGCTGACACTTGCTGCCCAGTCACCAACGTCAATGCCGGTTGCAGTAGCATTCGGGTTGTCAGGCCTGGCCACCGGCCTGCAGTACGGACCGCTCATGGGACAGGTAATGGCCGCCATACCTCAAGCCCAGACCGGTGCTGGTGGTGCACTCTTTTCTCAGGCGCGACTGTTTGCTCAGGTGATGGGGGTCGTTCTGTTTGAAACACTTTTTTCACAATTGCATGATCTGACGCCATCCGAAACAGGCTCCCATGATGCGATGAATGCCGCGTTCAGAGCCTGTTTCTTGCTGGCTGCGGCATTGCTGATCGTGGCAGCCTGGTATGCACTGGGTCTGCAATCTAAATCAGCTGCGACAGAACCCGTAGCGAGGAGGTAAGAGGAGATGAAAACTTGCCAAACCGAGTTGGAGTACACTGAGAATAACACCATTCAAGCGCTTTTTGAGGAGATTGCTGCGGCCGGCCCCGATGCCATGGCCCTGGTGTGGGGCGAAGAGCATCTAACGTATGGCGTTCTCAATGAGAGAGCCAACCGCGTGGCCCACGAAATACGGCATTTCTACCGATTGCTGTACAATCTGGAAATGGCTCCCGACACACCGATCGGCATCTTCATCAACCAGGGGCCGAACATGCTGGTTGGGCTGCTCGGGATTCTGAAGGCCGGCGGGGCCTATATGCCCCTTGATTCCGCCTACCCCGAAAGCCGGCTGCGAGGCATGATGGAGGATGCGCAGTCGCCTTTGGTCATCACCGAGCAGGCGCTCGTAGAGCATCTTCTGTTTCTGAATGAAGCTGACTACGGAGTGATTTCTCTCGATACCGGTTGGGAGGCGATTGCCAGGCACTCCGCTGAGAATCCCGTCTCTATCACCGGACCCCACTCGCTCGCTTATATCATCTACACCTCCGGCTCCACCGGCAAGCCCAAGGGGGTGATGGTCGAGCACCACAGTGTGATCAATCTCGTGCGGAATCAGCGCTATGTGGAGATAAACCCTTCCGACTGTCTGGCCCAGTCGTCCAGCGTATCCTTCGATGCGGCGACTTACGAGATATGGGGAGCGCTGCTGAACGGCGCGCGCCTGGCGATCATCGACCGCTCAACGCTGCTTTCAAGCGAAAATCTGGCCGCTGTCCAGCGAAAATACGGCGTGACGAACCAGTTCTTCACTACGGCTGTTTTCAATCTGCTCACCGAAGGCGGCGCAGAGGCTCTGGTCAGATTGCGTGTGGCCCTTTTTGGCGGGGAAGAGGCCAATTTTACGAAGGTGCGGAACATTCTGGCACGGAAAGGCAGGGAGCTGACTCTCGTTCATGTCTATGGGCCGACGGAGTGCACCACATTTTCCACCTTCCACATCCTGTCGGACGAGACCCTGAACACCGGGGTCGTACCCATCGGTGTCCCGATCACCCGGATGCATGCGTATGTTCTGGATGAAAATCTCCGGCCCGTTCCAGACGGAAGCCCCGGTGAGCTGTACATGGGCGGGGACGGCATTGCACGGGGATATCTGAACCGCCCCGAGCTCACCGCCGAGCGGTTTGTGAAGAACCCTTTTGCGACCGAGGAGCAACGGGCGCAAGGCAAGAACCTTCGGCTCTACAAGACAGGCGATATCGTGAAGCGGCTCCCTTCGGGAGAAGTGGTCTACATCGAGCGCAGGGATAACCAGATCAAGATCCGGGGATTCCGGGTCGAACTGGGAGAGATCGAGGCGACGCTGCGCATGCATCCCGACATCAGGGACTGCGTCGTGAATCCGTATGGAGACTACCATCAGAAGCGCCTTGTTGCCTACATCATCCCCGCGCAGATGGGAAAGCTGAGCAGTGAGGAGCTCTGCAGCCATCTGGCTACGACGCTGCCGGCATTTATGATCCCGTCCTTTTTCATGGAGATCGAGTCGTTTCCGCTCAATCCGAACGGCAAAATCAATCGTCAGGCGCTTCCATCGCCATTTGACGCGGAGACGGCCGCCCTGACGAGAAAGAGCAAAGCCTGCCGACTAGAGCCCATGGGGCCTCGGGATGAGCTGGAGCGCGCCGTTCTCGATATCGTGGCCGCTGCTCTGAATGTGCAGTCCATGGGAATCGACGAGAGCATATTCTGCTACGGCGCGCACTCGTTGATCATCGCCCAGATCTGCGCCGCCGTGCGCAGTCGGCTGAGAGTCAGACTCGAACCCAGGGAGGCATTTGAACTTCCCACGGTTGCCGGCATGACGCGACTGATTTCCGAACGGAAGTCGGCGCCGGCCGAGGTCGAGGTGACGATCCCCAAGGCGCCGCGCGAGGGCCCCATTCCTCTCACCTTTCAGCAGGAGCAGGTCTGGTTCCTGAGCAAGCTTGCGCCGGACAACCGTGCCTATAACAGCCAGTTCACCGTGCGGCTTACCGGCAAGCTCGACAGGAACATCCTCGAGAGATGCCTCAACGAGATCATCCAGAGGCATGAGATCCTTCGGACAACCTTTCACGAGAAGAACGACTCTCCCGTGCAGGTCATCCACGAGCCGTGGGAAATGAGACTTTCAGAGGCCGACCTTCGCCACCTGCCGGAAGACCGGAGGGAGGAAGAGGTCGAGCATCGGATCGCCGAGGAGATGAGCCACTGTTTCGACTATGCCGAGCTTCCCCTCTTTCGGTGGCGACTCTACCGACTGGGAGAGGATGAGTGGATATTCCTTTTCGTCGAGCACCACTTTATCCACGATGGATGGGAGGTGAGCGTCTTTCTGAGGGAGATCAAGGCCCTGTACACCGCGTTTGCGCAGGGTCGGCAATCGCCGCTGGAGGAACTCCCCATCCAGTACGCAGACTATGCCGTCTGGCAGAAGAAGATGCTCAGCGGAGAACGGATCGAGGAAAAGGTGCGCTACTGGATCGACAAGATCCGCGATTACCCTCACGTACTCAATCTCTGCCTTGATCATCCACGGCCCGAGATACAGAGCTTTCACGGAGACATGCTCCGGTTCGAGCTCGACCGCGATCTTTATCAATCCCTCCGGGCGCTCGCCGGTCGACACAACGCCCCGCCGTTCCTGGTCA
>JAPLJE010000010.1:6094-6801 GCA_026388755.1 Deltaproteobacteria bacterium
AGGAAAAGCTCCTGGTGGGAACCGGAGTTGCCAACCGCTGCATGAAGGAAACCGAGTGTCTGATGGGCATGTTCGTCAATGCCGTTTTGCTCTACTCCGATCTCTCCGACAACCCGATCTTTGCGGAATTCCTCGAACGAACCAGAAAGAACATCCTGGAAGACTCCGCCTATCACGACACCCCGTTTCCCGCCATCGTCAAGGGGCTCATGGCAGGAAACAGGCCCGGCCGCAATCCTGTCTTCCAGGTCATATTCGCCTTCCACGACAGCGCCGTTCCAATCATGGATTTCGAGGGAATTCATGGGGCCATCGTCGAGCGGCACAACAAGACGGCAAAGACGGATATGAATGTCATCTGCATCCCGCGAATGGAGCAGCACATCACCATGGGGACTGCGGCTCCCCGCGACGAGGACATCACCCTGATCTGGGAATACAACAGGGAGATTTTCGAGCGTGACACCATCGAGCAGATGATCTCGCACTACGTCATGCTGCTGCGCCAGATCGTCAGGTATCCTCGAGAGCGTGTTCGCGATCTGACGATGGTTACCGATGTCGAGAACCGCAGGCTGATCGAGCTCTCCACCGGCGAGCGGGTAGCGTATCGCAGGGAGAAGACCCTCTCCGAGCTTTTCGAGGAGCGGGTCGGCCGCCATCCGGACAGGAAGGCCGTGGTTCATAACGGACATGTCCTTTCATAC
>JAPLJE010000234.1 GCA_026388755.1 Deltaproteobacteria bacterium
AAAACGGGCTCGGCGTTTCGTCAGCAGCCATCCTGCATTTATCCGCTATCGCTGGCATTTATCCGCTATCGAATCAATCGGTCTTGTCCGTTCTGAAACGTGTTGAGGCCAAGCATCATGTAATGAAGCCCGGAAATCGTGGTCAAAACAGCCGTAATCCAGTACATCACGTATTTGGCCATGGGCTCCGATGGCATTTCCGGATAGAGAAGCGTCAAAAACACCGTAAAGAGCTGGACAAAGGTGGTCACCTTGCTGATCAGGGTGGGATGAATCCGGATCTTGATGTCCATGATGTTCAGGACGGCAATGCCCATCACGATGACGATATCCCGGCTGATGACAATCACGGCCAGCCAGCCCGGAATGTGTTGCTGAAAGCCCAGCGTGATAAAAGATGCTATCAGCAGGAATTTGTCGGCAATGGGGTCCAGGTAGGCCCCGAGTTCCGTCCGCTGGTTGAAGACCCTGGCGATGAAGCCATCCAGTCCGTCGCTGACGCCGGCAATCGTGAAAACCAGAATGGCCATCTGAAACATGTCCCTTTGCAGAAAAATGACAAAGAGCGGCGTCAGCAGTATCCGGATAACTGTAATAAAATTGGGGACATTAATCGTCAGTCTGGGATATCTCAATTTCACGTCTCAATGCTGATGGCGGTAAAATCACGGAAAGGCCAAATCCCTTATTGCTGCCCGTGAACCAGAATGACTTTCATCTGGTTCTGGGTCACTTCCGGTATGGTTATACTAAATCCGTCGAATGGTTTCAATATCAGGGCATCGGCCAGTTGCTTGGCCCCGTTTGGATACTCGACGATCAGGGTGGATTTGTCGGCTTTCATTTCTTTTATCTGGACGTTTTTGACTCCCGAAACCTTACTCAGAGCGGATCGAAATGCCGAATAATTCCCGAGCTGGCTGGTACCTTCAATCAGGAGTTCAACGGATGCGGATTTCCGGGCCTGTTTCTGCCAGGCCGAAGCCATCTGTTTACTCAATTCCACACCGGCAGTCTTTCCCAGAGTCGCCAGCACCTGATCGATTCCGGCCGGGTCTTCTGCATTGGGTGCGACTGCCGTTTGCTCGACAGCGGCCAGTTCTTCTCCGCTTCCCGAACGGATCGCGCGTAGCGCCATAACAGCCTTAACAGTTTGCGGGCCGGTTTCCTGTGCTGCGGGCACCCGCTGGAGCGTGGCGCTTCCGGCAATCACCATGTCGGCGTTGGCCTTGGCACCGATTTCGGCAATCTGCGTATTTCCCGGATTCGAATTCTGATGCAAGGGAACCAGGACCTCCGAGCCGCCGACAACTTCATGGCCAACGATCCCAAAGCCTTTTTCGCTGAGCAAACGTGATAGCAGGGACCCGGCACCCGATTTTGCAGCGGCAGGGCCACCTGGCCCCCACCAATACTGAGCGTCGGGGCTGTCCAGCCGCTGGTCGGAAACCATCAGCAAGATGGATGGCAGGATTTTTTTCCCCAGGGCTATTCCGGCGCCGGTCAGTTGTTTCTGTATGGCTCCGGAAGAAATACTGGCCTGAACCATGACACGATAAAAACCACTGCCCCTGGATTCAGCAAGCACCTTGTAGCCTTGAATAAACTGGTTGACGTTGGCGTAAAAGAGATCGGTGATCGCAGAAAAATTCGCTGCGGCGGATTCAGCGGGGATCAGCTCAAGAATTACCCGATCTACCGCAGCCGCCAGTCCGAGGGAGATCGCGGCTTCCCGGGCATCAACGATTTTTTCGCCCTGAATTCTGATAGTGCCGATGGCCTCAACGGTTTTCAGCGGATCTTCCGCCCAGACAGCAGGCTGCCAGATCATCAGGCTGCACAGCAGCATTCCCAGCCGAAGACAGTTTATTTTTATTCGCATCATAGTCACCTTTAGCTTTTTCGTTTCAGCGCATAATCCGCTACATCCATCAGTATCTCCCGCGAAACCGATGGCTCAAACCGCGCAATGGCGGTTTTGGCCGACTCAATATGGGCATTGGCCTTCTGCCAGGTGTAGTCGATTCCGCCATGGGCTTTAAGATATTCAACCAGCTCCTGGAACTCCGGAACCGAGAATTCCGTATTGGTGATAATGGCTTCCATGCGCTGACGGTCTTTGGCGCCTGCGGCATTGAGGGAATAAATCACCGGAAGGGTCAGCTTGCCTTCCCTGAGATCGGCTCCGACGGTCTTTCCCAGGGCCAGACTGTCTTCGGTATAGTCCAGAAGGTCGTCTGCCATCTGAAACGCCATCCCCAGATGAAATCCATAATCGGCAAGCGCAATCTCCCAGCCTTGCGGGGCATCGGCAATCAGGGCGCTGACCCTGCAGGCGCCCTGAAACAGCACCGCGGTTTTCCGGCGGATCACCTCCAGATACTCGGCCTCGGAAAGGTTGATATCCCCCTTTCGCATGAGCTGGTGGATTTCTCCCTGAGCCATGTTTTCGGTGATCTCCGAAATGGTGCGGATGATCCGGATATTGCCGGTTTCAGCAGCAATGGCAAGGGATCTGGCCAGCAGAAAATCCCCGGTAAGCACGGCCGCGGCGCCTCCCCAAAGGCTGTGGGCCGCGGGCTTTCCCCGTCGCATCAGGGCCCCGTCCACCACGTCATCATGCAGCAGGGTAGCTGCGTGAAGGTATTCGAAGATGATGGAAAAAGTCTTGTCATAACCGCCCTGGTAGTGACAGATCTTGGCGCAGAGCACCATCAGCAGGGGACGAAGGCGTTTTCCGCCGCTAAAGAGAATGTGGCCGGCAATGGTTGAGACCAGTTCGACGTTTGGCTTGAGGTTTTCCACCAGCGCGGTTTCGATCTCAGCCAGATCGGTTTTGACCATATCCAGGATACGGGTTTTCAATTCACTCATGAGGAACCCCAATCAAATCATATTCCAGCGTATCGGTAATGCGAACCCGGATGACATCGCCGATCTCCAGTTGATCAGCATGGATGATGGTAACGCCGTCCACTTCAGGCGCCTGAAAACGGGTCCGGCCCATATATACGCCTTTTTCCGGGGCAGATTCAACAAGAACCGGAATAATTTTATCCAGATGGCTCCGGTTGTTTTCAGCGGAGATCTTTTTCTGGGCAGCCATCAGCCGGTTGTGACGGCGCCTGGCAACAGCGGCCGGAACCGGGTCCAGCAGGTGGTGGGACGGCAGATCGTCCGCGTCCGAATAGATAAATACCCCCAGATGATCGAACCGGATTTCCTTGACAAAGGAGAGTAACAGTTCAAAGTCCGCATCCGTTTCACCCGGAAATCCCACGATCACCGTGGTGCGAAGGGAAGCCTCGGGCACCGTGGCCCGGATGCTTTCAAACAGCCGGATCAGCTCCTTTCTTCCATAATGCCGCCCCATACGTTTTAACACGCTGTCGCTGGCATGCTGGACCGGAATGTCAAAATAAGGACAGATCCGGGGATGCTTTGCGACTGTTTGAATCACTGCATCGGTGATGCTTTCCGGGTGACCATATAGAAAACGGATCCAGATATCGTTCGGGATCCGGGACAGGCGATCCAGAAGCTGCGAGAAATTCGCGGGACCATCCAGATCCTGTCCGTATGCCGTGGTGTCCTGTGATACCAGCGTCAGCTCCCTGATCCCGGAAGCCGCCAGTTTTCCGGCTTCCGCCACGATATCCGCCATGGACCTGCTTTTTTGCCTGCCCCGGAGCTTGGGGATAATGCAATAGGTGCAGTGCCGGTCGCATCCTTCGGCAATTTTCAGGTAGGCCGCGGGCCCCGTGCTCAGTTCCCTGGCAACATCGGCGTTTTCCACAGTGATCCCATCGGGGTCCGGAAGCATGCAGGCTGAAAGCTTCGGGCTG
>JAPLJE010000725.1 GCA_026388755.1 Deltaproteobacteria bacterium
AGAAATCGATCTACTTCCGATGATGGCTTATTCAAAAGAGAGGGATAAAGTTTTCGACTTTTCCGCGCCGCACACAGTTGCTTTTGACGCATTCTTTACGAGGAAGGATAGCAAAAGAATAAACGCCATAGAAGATCTCAAAGGTCAAACAGTTATTGTGATGAAAGGCGATCAGGCTCATGACTACCTTCGTTCTTCGGGTTTTGTGGATTCTGAGCATTTAATCCTGATTGATAGCCTTCCAGAAGCGCTCAGACTTTTGTCATCAGGCAAGGGAGACGCGGCCCTGATGCCCAAACTGGTTGGATTGTCGGTGATGACTGATTTGAATTTAACCAATCTCACCCAGTCACCCGTTGTTGTCGAATCTTACAACAGACCATTCAGCTTTGCAGTAAAGGATGGCAATCAGTTGCTGCTGGAACGACTTAACCAGGGATTGAGTATTGTCAATAAGACCGGTCAATATCGGGAAATCTACGATAAGTGGTTTGGAGCTCTGGAGCCGAAGGAATTATCGCTGAAATCGGTGTTAAAGTACATTGTCGGAATGCTTCTGGCGTTGATACTGATCGGATCAGCATTCGCCCTGTGGTCCTTTTCGCTGAGAAAGCAGGTGGTCTTGCGGACAAAGAAGCTCTCGGACGAAATTGTCGAGCGTAAGCTTGCGGAGGAGGCGCTGCGAAATAGCGAGACGACTCTAAACTTGCTGCTGGAAACCATCCCGATTCCGGTTTTCTACAAAGACAGGGAGGGCCGATACCTGGGGTTCAACAATGCTTTCGAGGTTTGTTTCGGGAAAAGCAAGGAAGAACTGATCGGCAAGAGCGTATTTGATATCAGCCCTCCCGAACTTGCGGAAGTCTATCATGCCAAGGACGTCGAGCTGTTTGAAAAGCCAGGCGTTCAGGTATATGATTCACAGGTACGGGACGCGCACGGCGCCTTGCGCGACGTGATCTTCCACAAGGCATCGCTCACCGACGCGCAAGGCTTGGTCACCGGTCTGATCGGCGCGATCCTTGACATCACCGAGCGCAAGAAAATGGAAGAAGAGCTTTTAAGGGCTCAGAAACTTGAATCCGTGGGGGTGCTTGCGGGTGGCATCGCTCATGATTTCAATAATATTCTGACAACGATTCTCGGCAATGTTTCAATGGCCAAGACGCAGGTAAAATCTGAGGATGAAATATTTGACTTGCTAAATGAAGCGGAGACGGCTTCAATAAGGGCTCAGGCACTGACCAAACAGTTGTTAACCTTTGCCAAAGGAGGATCTCCGTTAAAGGAGAGCGCCTCAATCAAAGATATCCTCAAAGAATCGTTTTCCTTTATGCTGCGAGGCTCAAAATCCGGCTGCGAGTTTTCGATAGCAGAAGACCTCTGGTCGGCTGAGGTTGACGTCGGGCAGATCAGCCAGGTCATAAATAATGTTGTCATCAATGCCAACCAGGCCATGCCGAAGGGTGGAATCATTCAGGTTGCAGCGGTGAATCTCATTATAGACGATGGATACGGCTTGCCGCTCAAGCCGGGAAGATATATCAGGATCTCCGTCATAGATCAGGGGGTGGGCATAGCACAAAAGCATCTTTTAAATATATTTGATCCCTATTTTACAACCAAGCAAGAAGGAAGCGGCCTTGGACTTGCCACGACCTATTCGATCATCAAGAAGCACGATGGACACATCACTGTGGAATCCCAGTTGGGGGGTGGTACGATATTTCACATCTATCTGCCTGCTTCCGACAAAGCAGTCCCTGAAAAAGAAGTCGATCGGCTAATAAAAGGCCAAGGCAGGATTCTGGTGATGGATGATGAAGCGCCGTTAAGGAAAATGGTCGGGGTGATGTTGAAAAACTTTGGTTATGAATCAGAATTTGCAAAGGATGGTGCTGAGGCGATTCAGATGTGCAAAGCAGCCAAAGAAGCTGAAAAGCCTTTTGATGCCGTCATCCTGGATTTAACCGTCCCCGGCGGAATGGGCGGAAAAGAAACGATTCACAAATTGCTGGAGATAGATCCTGAAGTAAAGGCCATTGTTTCCAGCGGGTACTCCGATGATCCGGTTTTGTCGAATTTTCAGGAGTACGGCTTTAAGGGTATGATGCCCAAACCATTTACATCCCACTCCTTGAGCAAAGTATTACATGAAGTGCTTCAAAGTGAAAAAGAGTGATTGTTGGGCTATCTTTATAGCTTCAACATTGTCGATTTTTCGCAGATAAATTTGAGTAGTTGACAGGTTCGAATGACGCAGCAGCACCTTTGAAACGATTTCAAAAGGAGAAAAATATGAATTGCAAAATCGAACGAATTGTTTTGGTACTCTGTTTGGTTGCGGCCATTGTCTCGGTTGTGTTTTTACCCGTACCGGCTTATTGCGAGACCTTGCGTTTCGTCTTTCTAGCCGACAGTCGTGGAGACTCCCTCGACGAGCCGGTCAACACTCCTGTGTTAAACGCCATAATTTCCCAAATTAAGGCGTTATCTCCCCAACCGGCATTTGTGGTCTTCGGCGGCGATATGTCCTACAGAGGCTGTATCAAACACGTTTATACTTTCCAGAGCTGGAAAGACCTCTTTACGCCCCTGACAAGTGCGGGAATACCTTTATATACTACAGTCGGCAATCATGAACTCTATGTCCATGGATGTGGAACATCCGACGAAGGATTCTTTCAGGCAAACCAGCAGCAATACCAAAACGTATTTACGGAGAATCCCAGCAATGGACCACCCGGTTATGAGAAGTTGGTATATTCCTTTACCTCCCCCAAAGGTGATGCCTTCTTTGCTGTTTTGGATTCATATTATCAGACCGCTGACGACCCGAGTCCATCGCTATGTGGTACCATTGATTCCACCCAATTAACCTGGCTTCAAAATCAGGTGGCCCAGACAAAGGCCTCCCATAAATTTATTTTCATCCATGCGCCCTATTACTATATCACTACAACCAACCCTGCCGATCCCACTGAAGCTTCATGCATTCCAGATGCTACCTTCACGAATTTGTGGTCTTTTTTGGATAGCAATAAATTTGATATCTATGCTTGCGGGCATACGCATCTTTATTCGCGAAAGGCCATTGACAGCAGCATTCTTCCGAGGCCTCAGACATCTCCGAACCCGACTCCCCCTTGGCAGAACAATGTCGTTCAGTTGATCACCGGCACCTGCGGCGCACCTGTTGACACCAGCCCCCCTACAGTGACGAATCCCACTCTCTGGCATATTTCAGAAGCCTCCTATTACTTCAGTGTTGTGGATATCAACGACAGCAAGGTAACGATAACCAGTTATAGCGGCGATACGGGAGATTATAGTGTATTTGACACGACTATAGCTACTGTTCTGGCGAATAACCACAGTCAGTCGATTGACATAACCGATAACACACCTCTGTCAGTTACCGCTGCTCTGGACCCGGGCAGTTTGTCCGGTCAAAATGCT
>JAPLJE010000242.1 GCA_026388755.1 Deltaproteobacteria bacterium
TTATTCCAGAATTTCGCTGACGACGCCTGCGCCTACGGTTCGGCCACCTTCACGAATCGCAAACCGAAGCTCTTTTTCCATGGCAATCGGAGTGATCAGATCTGCCGTTATCGCCACATTGTCTCCGGGCATCACCATCTCGATACCCTCCGGCAGCGACAGTACCCCTGTCACATCCGTCGTCCGAAAATAAAACTGCGGCCGATATCCATTGAAAAACGGCGTGTGCCTGCCGCCTTCTTCCTTGCTCAGAATATACACCTCCGCCTTGAACTTGGTGTGCGGCGTAATCGTTCCCGGATGCGCCACAACCTGCCCCCGCTCCACTTCTTCACGCTTGGTGCCCCGCAGCAGAACCCCAATGTTGTCTCCTGCCCGGCCCTCATCCAGAAGCTTTCTGAACATCTCAACACCCGTACATACGGTCTTTTGCGTCGGCCGAATCCCCACGATCTCCACAGCCTCGCCTACTTTCACGATTCCGCGGTCCACGCGACCCGTGACAACGGTCCCGCGGCCCGATATACTGAAAACATCTTCTACCGGCATTAAAAACGGCTTGTCGATGTCCCGCTTGGGCTCCGGAATGAAAGAATCTATTGCCGCCATCAATTCAAAAATGCACTTGGCTTCTTCGCTGTCCGGATCGTCGCTCTCAAGGGCCTTTAATGCACTGCCCCGAATGATCGGCGTATCATCACCCGGAAAATCATACTTGCTCAAAAGCTCACGAAGCTCCAGCTCCACCAGCTCGATCAATTCCGGGTCATCCACCATGTCGCATTTGTTTAAAAAAACCACCATGGTCGGCACCCCGACCTGACGGGCTAGCAAAATGTGCTCCCGGGTCTGCGGCATGGGACCGTCGTCCGCAGCCACTACCAGAATCGCTCCATCCATCTGAGCCGCACCCGTTATCATGTTCTTGATATAGTCCGCATGGCCAGGACAGTCTACATGCGCATAATGGCGATTCTTGGTCTCATACTCCACATGCGCGGTCGCTATCGTGATCCCTCGCTCTTTTTCCTCGGGCGCCTTGTCAATCTGGTCAAACGGAACATACTTGGCCATCCCCTTCAAACCGTTATGCTTGGTGATCGCCGCTGTCAGCGTCGTCTTCCCGTGATCAATATGTCCTATCGTTCCCACATTCACATGCGGTTTCGACCGATCAAACTTTTCCTTCGCCATTTCACTGTCCTCCTTTTTTTACGGTCAATCCGTTTCTTACAAGCTGCCAGCGTACACTTTATAATCGCGTTTGAACAGGGGCGCGGTACCGTGTTCTATTCCCTGCTGTATTTGGATGTCTTTTATGATTTAGTGTGATTGAAGATCCAGAAGGCGGCTGCCCTCGGCCAGAAACTACCACCGGTAATGCGCAAAGGCTTTATTGGCTTCAGCCATTTTATGGGTATCTTCTTTTTTCTTTGCAGACGATCCTCTGTTGTTGGCAGCATCCATTATTTCCGCTGCCAATTTTTCTGCCATGCTTTTCTCGGATCGTTTCCTTGCAAAACCAATGAGCCATCGAATTCCCAACGCTGTCCGCCGTGACTGCCGGATCTCCGTGGGTACCTGGTAAGTTGACCCGCCCACGCGCCTGGACTTTACCTCAATTATGGGCCTGACATTATCAACTGCCTGTTCGAATGTTTTCAGCGGTGCTTCGCTCGTCTTTTTTTCGATGATACCGAAAGCATTGTAGAGAATTGATTCTGCGATACTTTTCTTCCCATCCCGCATGATTGATTTGATAAATTTGGCCACCAGCTTACTGTTGTATTTTGCATCTGCGATGATGACTCTTTCAGCGATTTCTCTTCGTCTGGGCATATCCTACACCATTTTCTCTAAAAAGTTACTTGTTAACCCTTAAGCGATCGACATCTTAATTTATTTGGGTTTCTTGGCTCCATATTTTGATCGGCTCTGCTTCCGGTCATCCACACCTAGCGTATCCAGTGTTCCTCTGATGATATGATATCGCACACCGGGAAGATCTTTCACGCGGCCCCCGCGAACCAGAACAACCGAGTGCTCCTGAAGGTTATGTCCGATGCCCGGAATATACGCTGTGATTTCAATACCTGTCGTCAACCTTACCCTAGCGACTTTTCTGAGCGCGGAGTTCGGTTTTTTGGGTGTTGAAGTGTAAACCCGGGTGCAAACCCCTCTTTTCTGAGGCGCACCTTTCAGCGCAGGTGTATTGGTCTTCTTCTTGATCCGATCTCTTCCCTTTCTTACCAACTGGTTAATTGTAGGCATTTTATCCCCTTCGATCGCTTCAATTGAAACATAATTAGAACTTGCATACAGTAAAATTAGTACTTTTATATAGATTCGTTCAAAGATCCGTACAATTTGTCAAGTCTTTTGTCTCTTTGCTGCTTCAGGATGCATCGATTCTGATGTCGCGATACGCCGGAAATCCGGTGCCCGCGGGAATGGTTCTTCCCATGATCACATTTTCTTTCAGGCCGCGAAGGCTATCCACGGCACCGGCAATGCTGGCATCCGTCAGAACCTTTGTCGTTTCCTGAAATGAAGCTGCTGAAATAAAGCTTTCAGTACTCAGCGACGCCTTGGTGATGCCCAGGATCAGCGGCTCCGCCTTTGCCGGAACGCCATGCCTGGCAACAATTTTGCCGACACTGTCCTCTTCTTCGAAAATTCTATCGACGATGTCTGCGTTGACTTGCTGGAACCGAATCTTGTCGATCTGCTCGTCCTGAATAAAATCAGTGTCTCCGACCTGTGTAATC
>JAPLJE010000474.1:0-2744 GCA_026388755.1 Deltaproteobacteria bacterium
CAGCGCTGTTCGGCTGGCCTGCGAAGATGCCGCCAATGATCTTCAAAAAGCACTGGAGGAACGCGAGAAACATAAAGGAAAGGCGGAAGACCTCAAGGCGCAGATCGAGATCCGGGAAACGCAGTTGAAAGCCCTGCCGGAAACGGACTTGACCCGTCTCCGGGATGCCTTATCCGCGGCGGCGGGAGCCACCGATGCAAACAAAACACTTTCGGCCAGCAAAACCGAGGTCAAACGACTGACACGGGAAACTCTGGACCTTCTTAAAGAGTTAACCGGTGCTCCCGAGGATTTGGACAAGACCGCCGGCCTTTCTGTTCCGGCCAAATCCGCCATACGTCGCATTGGTGAAGAGATGGACGAGATAAAGCGGGATATCAAGGCCGAGGCGTCCAAGATAATAGATGGAAAAAAACGGATCGAATCCTTTCAGGCCGAGCTTGGCCGGATGGAGCGCCGCGGCGAATTGCCATCCGAACAGGCACTTCGCAAAGCCAGGGATCATCGCGATCACGGCTGGAACCTGGTACTTGCGGCGTGGAAGGGCCAAGGCGTTCAGGAAGATTTCATCTCCGACAAGCCTTTGGAGGAAGCTTTTCCGCAAGCGATTGCCCAGGCCGATGTCATTGCGGATCAACTTCGTGAACAGGCTGAGGCAGTGGCCCAGGCTGAGGAAAAACGCTTTCAGATAGCCAAATCCGAAAAACAGAATCAGGAGGCCGAAGAGGCGATAAGTGCGCTTGAAAACAAACTGAAGGCATGCCAAATCGCATGGGATGCGGTGTGGCTACCATGCGCAATTGCGCCACGAACGCCGAATGAAATGGAGGAATGGCTCGAAAAATGGAGTGAGTTCAAAGGATTTCTTCGTCAGTTAAGAGCTGCCGAGGAATCCTTCCAACAGAAAAGCAAGCGGATCCAACTCGCAAGGCAGCAACTTGCCACGGTTCTCTCTGAATCTGAAGAAAAGGCATTTGAACTGCTTTTTGAAAAAGCCAGGCAGCGGATCCAGCAAGGAGAAGAGTCAACGGGCCGGCGAAATGAGATCACCGAGCAGCTGCGGATGCTAAAAAGTCAGTTGGAAACCTTTCTTCAGAACAGCGTGCGAATTGGCAAAACGGCTGAGTCGGCATCGGACAAATGGAAGTCACGCTGTCGAGCGATCGGACTGCCGGAAGATATTTCTCCCAATGCCGGACTGGCTCTCTTGCAGGAACGATCGGAAATCCTTGCAAAATACGATATCTGGAAAAAATTGACCACCAAGATGCAGAAAACAGCCCAGGCGGTCCGGCAATACGAACAAGCTGTGAACGATCGCTGCAACGCATTTGGAATCAAGGGCGATACGACCGAAGCCCAGGTGTCCAGGCTGTGGGATGCGCTCACCAAGGGCCGGGAAGCTCAAACCCTTTTCAACCAGCTGGCGGGGCAGATCAATGAGGCAAAAAATGATCTGACGGGCATTCAGGAATTCTCCGTACAGGCGGTTCAGGCGCTGGAAGCGCTGACCCGCCTGGCGAAACTGGATACCGTTGAAGCGTTGGAGCCGTTGCTGACGAATCTGGAGTTGCGGGACCAGGCCCACTGTCAGATCGCCACGTTGCGTGACACGCTAAGCGGTCTGGCTCGTAACCAAACCGTGGACGAATTCCTGGCCCGCATCAGGGCGGAAGATATCGAGGCGCTTTCCCAGAGAAAGGGCATGCTCCAGCGCCAGAAAAATGACAAGGAAACAGCGCTCCAGGCGGTCCGCGATACCTTGTCTGAACTCAAAGGTCAGAAGCAGGTACTTGAAGCTACCGGAGATGCATCCGCGAACTATCGTCAGCAGGCCGAGTCTTGCGCGGTGCGACTGAAGCAAGACGCCTCCCGTTTTGTGCGCCTGCGTTTGGCGGTGTATTTCCTGCAAACCCAGATCGAACGGTTTCGGAAGGAAAACCAGGGGCCCTTGCTGGAAAAATCGGGCCAGGTCTTTCAGCGCATCACCCGGGGTGCGTTCGCAGGCCTAGGCGCGGAGTTCAATGCTGACGATGTCCCGATTCTGGTGGGGCTGCGCCCGGATCAGTCGTCGGTTCCGATTGGAGGGATGAGTGACGGCTCCAGGGACCAGCTTTACCTTGCCCTTCGTTTGGCTGCTCTCGATCGGTATCTTGAACAGCATGAGCCGATGCCCCTTATCCTGGATGATTTATTGATCACTTTCGACGATGATCGGGCCACCGCTATTCTCCCACAACTGGCCGCGTTGGCCCATCGCACCCAAATTTTTCTCTTTACCCACCACGATCACCTCGTCGAACTCTGTCGCCGGACCTTGAGTGAAGACACTTTCCATATCCACAGGCTGAACACCGATACTGGTGAAATAGGCAATTAACACCATAACCTTGAAAAGGCTGGGCGCCTGATCCTTACAGCATTTCGATAAAAGCCTCGCAACGGGTTTTGAACTGGCCTTCGGATAAATTCCGGTCTTCGATTTCGTAAAGCATGTTCGGAATTCCTTCCTGATCCAGCATTTCTTTTAAATAGGGATAATCAAAACCATGGGGATCGCAGAATTTGAGGAACAGAAAAACGACTCCGTCTGCCCGGGTTTCCTTGACTTTTTGAATCAGGTGATGGCCCCGGCTGAATAGCCCATGATGTTTGGCAGGGCAAACGATGCGATCGATATATCGCCTGGCGATGTTTTCCACCATATCGCCTTCCACCAGGATATTTCCCTGGAAAAATCGATC
>JAPLJE010000474.1:2818-4479 GCA_026388755.1 Deltaproteobacteria bacterium
CCCCTCCCGAAAGAACGATGCGTTTTCCCGGAAAAGATGCGGCCGGGGTTTGTTCTTTCAGACATTCAACGATGCCGGACAGGATCTTGCGGAACGCATTTCGGTCCATCCACATGGATGCCTGAACAATGGCGTGAAAATCGCTTCCGGCAATCAGTTCCGGGTGGGCTTGCCTCAGCATATAAAGGGCATTCAAATGGGACCGGATTTCATTATAGAGATCCGCGGCTTCCCGAAGCATCTTTCCGGTGATACTGCATCCAAGCCAGTTTTCAAGGTCTTTTATCAGTTTCCTGAATGTCGCGACCAGATAGTCCGATGCGCTGTCACTATTTAGTTTTACGGGAAGAACAATATCTGCATGAAAGCGGTTTTTGACGTTGATGCGCCAGATGTCGGACAGCCGCTGAATGGAATCGCAGGTATGCGGAAAAATCATGCCATCCAGAAAATCGAGCCGGCCGGTCAGCGCATCTTCCAGAGATCCCCTCACCAGGCTGCAGCAATAGGATTGGAGATGTGCATCC
Organism: Deltaproteobacteria bacterium; assembly: GCA_026388755.1. GTDB lineage: Bacteria > Desulfobacterota > Desulfobacteria > Desulfobacterales > Desulfatirhabdiaceae > RAAP-1. The sequence goes on from JAPLJE010000474.1 coordinate 3,346, forward strand.
GCCCGATCAATGGCGTTTTTTGTTCCCATCAGCCTGAACGGCAATGCGCCAAAAGCCCAGATGATTTCTTCCGGGGCATAGGAGCACATATAGCCGACGACTTTACCGGAGTGTTCTTTTTTCCATTCCATGGCATAGGCCATTGGATCCAGTTTGAATGAATCAATAAGTTCTGAAACATGCATAAATGTCATCCTTGGTTTATTGCACATGACAATCGACTGCTTTCGTAACATCTAATAATAAACAAATCAACTACCGATCTTCAGCTACTATCTTGGTTGGAGTGTAAATAGAAAAAATAAAGGGAAAAATGGTGTGAGCAATTCGAATTTAAAAAATTGTATTTTGCTATTTAGTGGAATATATTGCATACAAACATAACAACAAACACGGAGATAGAAAAATGCCAACAGCAGTAAGAATTTCAGACGAGTTGCTTAATGGAGCCAGGAAATACAGCAAAATTGATCACAGATCATTAACAGGCCAAATTGAGCATTGGGCTATGGTTGGTAAGTGTGCGGAGGAAAACCCCGATCTCACCTATGATTTGATTAAAGAGATTTTAATCGGAATTGCGGAGCTGGATCAGGGCGAAAAATCTGAATATGAATTTGATTGAGGGAATCATGAGAATCTATCAATCAAGTTCTTTCACGAAAACAGTAAAGAAATTTGAAAAGAAGCAAAAATTTGAATTGGATTGTGAAATCAAGAAGATTATCCAGGACCCGTCAATTGGTTCCGAAAAGAAAGGTGATTTGAGGGGAGTTTTTGTGCTTAAATTCAGAATCCAAAGCACATTATATTTGTTGTCGTATCGTATGCTTGGAGAAGATATCGAACTCATATTGATCGGTCCCCATGAGAATTACTATCGTGATTTGAAATCCTATTTGAAAAGAAGATAGACACTGGACAGTCCATCAGATCGTGGATACGCTGGTTACGGAAATAACATGAAAACAAAGGAGAACGGTATGAAATTGAAAAGATATTTTTTCGTAATGGCCTGTGCTTTTATGATTTTGATATCTGGCACGGCAAACGCTCAGCCGCAACCTCCGGTGTTAAGCGTCACAAATGGGAGTTGGATGTACCTCTCCTGGACCGAAGTTCCGGGCGCAACGG
>JAPLJE010000315.1 GCA_026388755.1 Deltaproteobacteria bacterium
AATCAAGGAAATCCTGCCGACATTCAGCCAGGGAGATCGGGACGGGGTCCGCCTGGAAGCAGGCCAGGTCATGGTGTCGGAAAGTTTCAGAAAGCCGCATCGTCTGTATGTGGAAGGGGAGTGGATCGCCATGAAGGATGATCCGGCTGTCGGCGGCCAGGGGCTTCCGCATATCGTGGCGCAGGCCGCAAGCGAATATCTGGTTGGCGCCAATTTTGCGTTTACGGCTTTTGGAACCCTGGGGCATGGGGCCGGCAAACTCGTGGAACTTTATGGCACGGCCGAGCAAAAAGCCCTTTATCTGCGTCACCTGTATTCGGGTAAATGGGGTGGTACCATGCTCCTAACAGAATCCGGTGCCGGCTCAGATCTGGGAGCGCTGACCACAACCGCCGTAAAGAACCCGGATGGAACCTATTCCATCACAGGCAACAAAATCTTTATCACTAATGGAGACCAGAATTTAACCGAAAACATCATCCATCCGGTTCTGGCCAGAATCGAAGACGCGCCCAAAGGCGCCAAAGGCATTTCCCTATTTATTGTTCCCAAAATCTGGGTGAACGATGACGGCAGTTTCGGAGAATTTAACGACGTGGTCTGCACCGGGGTCGAAGAAAAACTGGGGCTTCACGGTAGCCCTACGTGTAGTCTGACCCTGGGCGGAAAGGGCAGATGCAGAGGTGTTCTGCTGGGCCAAGAAAACAAAGGCATGCAGGTGATGTTTCACATGATGAATGAAGCCCGTCTGGATGTCGGCGCCCAGGGTTTTACCCATGCATCCGCAGCCTATCTCTACGCCCTGAATTACGCCAGGGAACGGTTTCAGGGCAAGGATATCACAGCCGGGGCCGATTCACCCCAGGTTCCGATTATCCGCCATCCGGATGTCCGACGCATGCTGATTCAGATGAAAGCTTATGTCGATGGCATGAGAAGCTTCATTTATTATGTGTCCCGCTGTTTCGACCTGGAAGCCTGTGCCGATAATGCCGAAGAAAAAAGCCATTATGCACTGCTGACGGAACTGCTGACGCCGGTGGTCAAGGCATACTGCAGTGAACGCGGATTCGATGTCTGTACCCTGGCGGTTCAGGTGTATGGCGGCTACGGATTTACGCGGGAATATCCGGTGGAGCAGCTTCTGAGAGACTGTAAGATCACCTCGATATATGAAGGCACGAACGGTATTCAGGCCATGGATCTGTTAGGGCGAAAGCTCATGATGAAAAAAGGCGCGGCATTTCAGGCGCTCGTCTCAGAAATGAAATCCACGGTTTTCCGCGCAGCAACCATTCCCGGGCTGGCAGATATGGCCGAAGCGTTAAAGGCAGCCATATTCGGATTGAATGAAATCGCTGCGCATCTGGTAAATGAAGTCATGTCTGACCGGGTTCGCGCGGCGTTTGCCGCTTCTCACCCATTTTTGGAAATCATGGGGGATGTGATCATGGGCTGGATGCATCTGTGGCGGGCGTCCGTCGCTGCGCCCAAGCTAGAAAAAATCGTCGCAAGCGCATCGGGAGATGCGCTTGCGACGATTATCGAAAGCAACCGGCAGGCGGCATTTTATGATGGTCAGCTCAAAACTGCGACGTATTTTATCCATGCCCTGCTGCCAATTACCGCCGGAAAAATCCAGGCCCTTAATAAGAGCCGCGATGAAGTGATCCAGATAAGCGAGAAATCTTTTGGCGGGTTGTGATGTTGAGAAAATTTTCAATCAACCGAAAACCATGTTCGGTCATGAAGCTTTCAGGGTGAAACTGAACGCCATGAATGGGATATTCCGAATGCGACAGTCCCATAATGACCCCGTCCGCGCTTTTCGCGGTAATTATCAGGGGGCTGGTGTCTGCCGGGGTTGTCATCAGGGAATGGTACCTGGCAGCGCTAAAGGGGGAGGGCAACCCCTTGAAAATACCTGTTCCGGTATGTTCAATGCTGCTGGTTTTACCGTGCACGGGAACTGGCGCTCGAACTGTTTTGCCCCCGAAGGCTTCGTTCATGCACTGCATTCCCAGACATACGCCGAGTATGGGGATATACCGGTGCCACCGGCGAATCAGGGGAATGGAAATACCGGCATGCGCCGGGTCTATGGGGCCGGGACTGATCAGGATGTAATCCGGCTTTCTGCTTTCAATCATGTCCAGCTCAATCCTGTCGCTTCTGACCACATCAATGTCCAGGGGATAATTTCGAAACATCTGAACCAGATTGAAGGTAAAAGAGTCATAATTATCGAGAACGAGAAGTTTTACCGTCATTTTCTCTCTTCCAAAATAAAAAAACGCCACCTGACGCTGAGTCTGGGTGGCGTTTGCCTGTAACATAACTCACCAAAAATTAGATAGATTGTAAAATACGAAAGCTTGTTGCCGGATCATGGCAAATGACTTTCTTCTTTTTTATCCAATATTCAAATGAAGGTCAAGGACACAATGTCGCCCCATATCCAATGATTTTTAATCTTGACTTGAACACCAGAAACTCCATAATAACTGCATCTAAAGGCCTGAATACCAAACGCGGATGCTGGCAAATCGACTATTAATTACGGGGGGATCCGATGCATTTTAGAGATAACCGATTCATAAAGATAATTGTTTTAATGATTGCAGTCTTCACCCTTGCTGGCTGCAGCGGGAGGCTGTTCACCTATAAAGGAGACAAGGTAACCCAAAAGAATCTCATGGTCCTGCTTAAGGATGGGAATCAGCAATGGGTATGGAAAACCAATGAGCTTGCGATAACATATCAATACCAGATGTCGCCTGAAACCTTGAAGATTGATGGAACCACCGAGCTGGTCGGTGGATTCGCCACCGGATTCAGATGGATTACACGCCTATCAGTTTACCTGTTATTTCTGGATAACCAGGGAATTGTTATTGAGAACGATCTTATTTATTCATTAGGGAATCGTCTCGCTACTGATACGATTCCCATGGTTTTTGAAAGAACAATACCCATACCTGTGGGAGCCCGGACAATTTCCTTTGCTTATGAAGGAGTGCTGGATGGAGATTACGACATTTGGTTCTCTCCATCCAGAAAATGAAATCAAAAACCGGGTCTTAAGGCCGTTGAAAAAGACTTGCTTGAAAACTTAAGTCTGCTTTTTTGCGAGTTGTGATAACATCACCGAACAAGGTTGCGATCTGGATATTTTCAGAGATATTCCGGGTTTCTTATCAGTCGTTTCCTGTCTTTTTTCCAGATAATCTTTTTTTTCCGGCCCTTGACTTTTTGACAGGCCGGCTTTTCATTTTGGAGGTCCAGGGTAAAACTCCCCGGAGTTTTGGGATATTGCGGGGAAGGATGATCAGGCACCTGATCTCTGGGTTCTCTTTCCAGAGCCAAAGCAGGTCCGGTAAAACATCTCGGAGGGATATGCTCGGCAATCAACAGAGAGCCCCCGGCTAGATAAAAAAGAACACCATGTTCCTTGCATTTATTGCAAAAAACCGACAATAAAACCGCTTTCGGATCAATACGCCTGCCCATACGAAGCGCCATTTCTCTGTCTGAGCTCAAAACAACCCGTGAATATGCAGACGGCGATATCCCTTTTTCAAGAACATGGGCATGGGCTTTTTGCCTGACACAGACATAAAGCAATTTGGGCGGATCGGGTGAAATTGTGTGTATGGGAAGATGGCTTCGATCAACTGAGCGAATGCGACTTCCCGCAAGTTCGATTGGTGGCTCGGGCTCCCGAAGCAGAAGTTCATGAAAATGCGCCTCCCGGATAAATTTCCAATCTTTTTCCTCACCGATTGCTTTTAGAAGCATCTGTATGGAAACAAATCCATTTTCATCCAGAACCAGCCCGAATTCATATGGCCGTCTTCCCAGGATATACGATAACAATTTCGACAATTGGCGCAGCGTAATATGGGGTTTCATGTGCCTGCAGGTGAGTTCAGACGACGATTGGGTTTTATGTTGATCGGAAATGAGCTTGATTAATTCTCTATCGAATTATATAAAAAAATCAGGCATTCACCAGCCTCAGCCATAGCCTTTTTCAGGTTTGGTTACAACCTGAAAAATGATTAACGACCATTTTTTATTCTGTCGAAAGGAGCTTTCGGGTGTTAACTATTGTATCATCATTTGAGATTGAAAAGAAACAGGTTGAAATGCTGGTAATCCCGGTTTGTGAAGATGCGGATATCCATTCATCCGCCCTCATGCCGGAGCTGGTGCATCAGGCCAAAAGTCTTAAGGAATTTAGCGGCGCCGATAACGAAGATATTGTGTTTTACGCACCATCCGGGGTCCTGGCTGCTCAGGTCATGTTCATTGGACTGGGGAAAAAGGATAAGATAGATGGAGAAGTGCTGCGAAGAGCCTGCGGCAGGGCCATAAAAAAATGTATTCAAAAAGAGATTTCTGAAGCCTTGTTTGTTATTCCCTTTATCGAATTTATTCATACAGGACCAGACGTTATCCTTGAAGCCATGGTGGAAGGGGCCTTGCTGGGGAATTATCAGTTTGACCAGTTCAAAAAACCCAAACATCCTTCGCTTTTGAAGCTTGCGTTTGCCGTTCCCGAAGATTCCGTTCAGCATGCAAGACTTTTATCGCAAAAAATTATAATAATATGCGAGGGGACCCTTTTAGCCCGGGAATGGGTTATAACCCCTTCCAACCTGAAACGACCGGAACAATTTGCCAGGTCATTGGTCCGGATGGCGGAAAAGGAAAACCTGAAAACCGAGGTTCTGGATCATACGGCTTTGAAGAAAAAAAAATTCGGCGCGCTTCTGGCTGTTGCCGCCGGCAGCGACGCCAATGCCAGAATGGTTATTCTGGAACACAATCCCGACAATGCCACGCAAACCCTTGCGCTGGTGGGAAAGGGCGTTACCTTTGACTCCGGAGGTATAAACCTGAAACCTCAGGGCTCTCTCGAGGATATGAAGATGGATATGGCAGGCGCTGCCGCTGTTGCTGCCACAATGATTACTGCGGCAAGGCTTAGGATGCCGATCCGCTTAATCGGTGTCCTGCCGCTGGTGGAAAACATGCCTTCGGGTTCCGCAACCCGGCCAGGGGATATTGTCAAAAGCTTTTCAGGCAAAACCATTGAAATTAACAATACAGATGCCGAAGGAAGGCTGATTCTGGCAGATTCCCTGTCCTATGTCATTCAAACCTACCAGCCGGATGCCGTTGTTGACCTTGCTACTTTGACCGGGGCCTGCGTGGTGGCCCTGGGTGAAAGAATTGCCGGCGTGTTTTCGCTTGATGACAGGATGTGCGAAACTCTCATTGCATCCGGTGAGAAAACGTTCGAACGGTGCTGGAAAATGCCGCTTCCGGAAGACTATAAAGATCTACTAAAGAGCGAGGTTGCAGACATTTGCAACATTACCGGCTTAAAATGGGGAGGCGCCATTACAGCCGCGCTTTTTCTATCCGAATTTACGGAAAATACCCGATGGATGCACATTGACATTGCCGGCCCTGCATATGTGAAAAAGGAAACCGCATATTGCGGTGTTGGCGGAACCGGCTTCGGAGTCAGGTTGCTCTGCGACTGGCTTGAGAAGACGGCCAGTTTATCTTTCTGAGTCATTATGGTTTTTGCAATTAACGAATCAGGCAGGATCTGATCCATTTTTCAGCGATTGTCTGATATTCCAGAAGATCGTTTTCGGTGATGCAGTAATCATGCGCTTTAAAAAAGTCGGGATTCAATACATGAGAAAGCCGAAACCGCTGAAGCACATACAGATTCGCTCCCTGAATCATGCCGCAGATTCTCTCCACGATGTGCTTATCGATCAGCGGTCTGATGCAGGTGGTTCTGAATTCATGAGAAAGCCCGGATGTTTTGATCAACCGAATGCTGGAAATTATTGCATCCGTGTTGCAATCTTTTTGAATATACTGCGGGTAATTCTCGGGAACTGTCTTGATGTCCATGGCCACATAGTCAACCAGTCCCCTTGAAATTAGTTCCTCCAGGACATTCGGGCAGCTTCCATTGGTATCAAGCTTGATGGGATACCCCATCTGCCGGACGGTCTGGCACACCCGGATCAGATCCGGGTGAAGGGATGGCTCACCGCCGGAAATCACAACGCCTTCCAGAAACCCTTTGCGCTCTTCCAGAAAATCATATGCGGTCTGCTCGGGCCATTGCTCCAGCGCCATCCCTTTTGCCAGTTCGGGATTATGGCAGTAGGGGCAGTGGAAATTGCATCCGGAAAAAAAAAGGACGCAAGCGACCTTTCCCGGATAATCGATCAGCGTACTTTTTTGAATTCCCCCAAAAACCATTTATAACCCTGCAGCAACCGCAACACAAGGAATGGAGGGTTCGGGAATTTGCAGATAACACGGTTTGATTTCCTGAGTGTTCAGATCGAAGGTATTGCGGATGGCAAATTCAGCCTGTTTGCCGTTGTTCCACTGTTTGACAGGCCTCAGGTAACCCACCACACGTGAATATATCTCGGTTTCCTGGCCGCAATCCTTGCAGGTTTCCTGCTCGCCGACGAGATAACCATGTGACGGACAGACGCTGAAGGTTGGCGTCAGGGTAAAGTAGGGAAGATGAAATCGGGTGGACACATTTCGAACCAGATGCTTGACAGCTTCGATATCGGTGACCTGTTCTCCCAGAAAAATGTGAAGAACGGTTCCGCCGGTATACTTGGTTTGAAGCTTGTCCTGAAGCGTCAGGGTTTCAAAAATATCATGGGTATAATTGACAGGCAATTGGGTTGAATTGGTATAGAAGGGTGCTGCCCCGCCTTGATAATCCGTTTCGTTGGCACAGACAATATGGGGATAGCGTTTCTTGTCCATCAAGGCCAGGCGGTAGGACGTGCCTTCTGCCGGCGTGGCTTCCAGATTGAACATGTCTCCGGTCTTTTCCTGAATGCCGGAGATCGTGCTGCGCAGAAAATCCATCACCTCAAGAGAAAACGCCTGTCCGGCCGTTGTGGCAATGCCTTCTCCGATAAAATTAACACAGGCTTCATTCATTCCAATAATGCCGATGGTTGAAAAATGATTCTTCCAGTAAAGGCCGGTTCGGCTCTTGATGTCTCTTAGATAAAACTTGGAATAGGGATACAGATTTTTATCGGTAAATTTTTCAAGCACTTTTCGTTTGATATTCAGGCTATCAACAGCCAGGGTCACCTGCTCAGCCAACCGGGCCAGAAAATCGTCTTTGCTTTGGGCAAGAAATCCGATCCGGGGAAGGTTAATGGTAACCACCCCAATAGAGCCTGTGAGCGGATTTGCGCCAAAAAGCCCGCCGCCTCTCTTTAAAAGTTCCCGGTTGTCAAGCCTGAGCCGGCAACACATGGACCTGGCATCTTCCGGAGACATATCCGAATTGACAAAATTCGAAAAATAGGGAATTCCATATTTTCCGGTCATTTTCCAGATCATTTCCAAATTGGGGTTGTCCCAGTCAAAATCCGCCGTAATATTGTATGTGGGGATAGGAAAGGTAAATACCCTACCTCTGGCATCCCCTTCCATCATGACCTCGGCAAAGGCCCGGTTGATCAGGTTCATCTCAGCCTGAAAGTTGGCATAAGTCTCGTCTTTTTCATTTCCGCCGATAACCACGGGAGCGTCCCGAAGCGTGGAAGGCACCTGA
>JAPLJE010000498.1 GCA_026388755.1 Deltaproteobacteria bacterium
TCTGATGTCCGGCCTGGGCAGAAAGATGCCCTGGACGTTCGGTGCGTTTGCTCTGGCCAGCCTCTCGATGATCGGCGTGCCGCCGGTGTGCGGATTCGTCAGTAAATGGTATATGATTAACGGCGCAGTCAGCGCCAATTACACGATTTTCATGACAGCGCTTCTGGCCAGCACGATCCTGAACGCCTCGTATTTTACGCCGATCATTTTCAAGGCGCTTTTCGAGGCTCCGGTTGCCGGCATGGATCACTCCCATTTCTCGGAGGCGCCCATGACCATGGTGGTGCCGCTTTTTTTCACGGCCATGGTATCGGTGTTTCTGGGTCTGTACCCACAGGTCTTTATCCAGTTTATTCAGACAATCAAGGGTTTTTGAGAGCTTCTTAACGATAGCCTGTTTTATGCGATCCACACCAAAGAGAGTCATCAGCCATGTCCTTTTTTAGACAGTTTATGGAAGCGCCTTTCCTGAAAAAGGCGATGTATGCGGTTCTGGCCGTGATGGTCGTGCTGAATTTCTTGATTATGCCGCCTCATCCGCATTTTGGAGCGGAAAAAATTCCCGGTTTCTGGGCCATTTTTGGCCTTGGCGTTGCCGTGGCCTTGGCTAGGCTTGCCAAGGGGGCTGCGCACACTTTTCTAGGAAAAGACGTGGATTTTTATGAAAAACATGAGAAATAATTCATCTGCATCCCCTAAGGAGGCAAAGTGACTGCGTTTATTCATCCCGCCATCCTGTTTGCCGGTTGCGCGCTGATTGTTATCTTCCTGCCGGTTAAAATCGGCAGATGGTTTCCGCCCATAGCCGCATCTCTGGCTGTTCTGAGTGTCATCACCATGCCTCAGGGGTCTTTTGCGACCCTGCATTATCTGGGAATGACAATGAACCTGGGCCGTGTGGATGCCTTGTCTCTGGTGTTCGCCCACGTATTTGCCATTCAGGCGGTCATTGGATTTATCTTCGCGTTTCATATCACGGACCGGGCCCAGCACGTTGCCGCCCTGATGTATATTACCGGTGCGTTCGGGTCGGTTTTTGCTGCTGATTATCCCACCTTGTTCATCTTCTGGGAACTCATGAGTGTCTCGTCGACGTTTTTGGTCTGGCTGAGACGCGTTCCGGCCTCCACAAAAGCCGGTTTCCGGTATTTCCTGTTTCACACGCTCGGCGGATTGATGCTTCTGGCAGGCCTGCTTCTGCGGTACAAGGCCACCGGTTCCTGGGCTTTTGACGCGATATCGCCGGCTTCCGCGCAATTTTATGATTATCTGATCATGATTGGATTCTGCGTGAACGCAGCGGTCATTCCGTTGCATGCGTGGCTGCCGGATGCCTACCCGGAAGCAACTGTTACCGGCGCCGTATTCATGAGTGCATTTACCACCAAAACCGCCGTCTATGTACTGCTTCGCGGGTTTTCCGGTTTTGAGATTCTGGGCGTCATGGGGACACTGATGACTCTCTACGGGGTTGTCTACGCGACCATCGAAAACGACGCCCGCCGCATTCTGGCCTACCATATCGTTTCACAGGTCGGCTACATGGTTGCCGGAGTCGGCATCGGAACCGCCATGACCGTTAACGGGGCCTGTGCGCATGCCTATGCCCACATTCTCTACAAGGGGCTTCTTTTTATGAGCGCCGGTACCCTGCTGTATGCAGCCGGAACATCCAAGCTGACGGAACTCGGGGGGCTCTTTAAGCGCCTGCCGATGGTTTGCTTCTGGTACATGATCGCTGCGGTCAGCATTTCCGGGGTTCCGCTTTTTTCCGGGTTTATCAGCAAGACCATTACCATTGCCGGCGCTGCAGAAGCCCATCATACGTGGCTTGCCATCGGCATGGAAATCGCCGCTGTTGGTACCTTTCTTTCGGTTGGTATCAAGCTGCCGTATTTTGCCTTTTTCTCCAAAAAAGATCCGGGGATGGAACTGACCCCGATTCCTCTGAATATGTACATTGCCATGGGAATCGGCGGGTTTCTCTGTTTTTTCATCGGTATCTATCCCAATTTTCTTTACAGGCTTCTCCCCCATGTCGTTGAATATGTTCCCTACACGCCGTGGCATGTGCTTCAATCTTCCATGCTCCTGGGTTTTACGGGCCTCGGGTTTTACTTCATGCGCAACAAGCTTAAGCCGGAAGCCAAGATTAATCTGGACTTTGACTATATTTACCGGCTCGTGGGTCGGCTGGTTCTGGCCATTGCCAGGCGTCCGATCGAGGTCATTGATCTGTGGTGGAGTGAATTCTATCGCATCGGCGGCTTGAAGGGCATGCTCAAAATTGCAGCCGGTTCCGCCTGGTTCGATAAGGCCGCCATTGATGGCGTGGTGGATGGATCGGCCTATACGGTTCAGAAAGTCGGCCGGATTGCTGCCATGACCCA
>JAPLJE010000207.1 GCA_026388755.1 Deltaproteobacteria bacterium
AATCACCGAGGAGCGCTGCATTCTCTGCGGGGCCTGTGCTGCCAACTGCCCCACCCAGGCCATGAGAATCGAAGACCGTAATGGGGAAAGAATCCTCTCCCTTTGCGGAACCATACTAAACCGGCAGAAATTAACCTGCTGCGAAAACTGCGGGGCGGATATGGGACCGGCCAGATACCTGGAATATATTCGGAACAAAACCCGATCCGTCATTCAGTTTGCCGGCATCCGTCCGATTTGCGACGCCTGCGCCCGAAAATCGTCCGCGGGCCATATCGACGAAATCACGCCGGTATAGACAGGCGTTGGCTCATTTGCCGAAAAACCTCGACTTCTTTTTCCGGGGTTTTACCGGATGCGGCAAATGGATGGCCTGTGGTGCAAGCGTGACCATGTTTTCCGCTTCCCGGCGTAACCCATTTCCGGCCGGATATGCTCTTCGGCACCGGACAACACGAGATGGCAATACGATTATTTTCCGTGCAATAGGGTCTTACGATATTCTATTGCGTGAATCCTCTTGATCTTGTCTGCCCTGTCGAAATCCCTTGCCGAGCGCACAAACCTGATTACTAACCGGCTGTCTCGACCATTGATTATTCACTTGACATTAACCCTGAATTCAGGCCTATATTAAATGTCAAACCTATCCCATAATCCGAACGAGGCCACGATGAAACCGTTACGTATCTCAGAAGATATCATGTCCCTCTCTGATTTTAAGAATTATGCCTCAAAAGTCCTGTCCCGAGTTCAATCCTCGAAACGGCCCATTGTTATCACCCAGAATGGGAAAGCCACTGCTGTATTAATGTCTCCCGCTGAATATGATTAACTATCGGAACACGCCCGTTTTGTCTCTGCTGTTTACCAGGACATAGACAATGTAAAAAATGGCCGTATTTACGCTGATGAAGAAATGGACTAGGTGCTTGATGAAGCTTTTCTGGGCTGATATTGCAAAGCGTGATTTGGTATCCATCTTTATCTATATTGTTGCTGATAATCCGGCAGCGGCAAAACGAATGGTCAATCGGCGATAACATTTGCATATACGCCATATAATCAAACAGCTCGCCGAGGTAACCGGCCGTTTCAGGCAACAGTTCCCCTATCTGCCTCAGGCCTTCCGGCTGGTCCGGCAGGCGGCCGGAGGATTGATATTTGTCTGGCTGGTATTGCTGCTGGTCCAGGGACTGCTACCCGTGGCCGCCGTTTACCTGACCCGCTCACTGGTGGACGGCATTGCGGCAATGGTCGGCGCCGGTGGCGGATGGGAGGCCATGATGCCGCTTTTGCCGGCGGGCGTTGCCATGGCCCTGGTGTTGACCAGCATCGAAGTGCTCCAGGGTATCGGTAATGTGTTGCGCACGGCCCAGTCCGAGCGGGTGCAGGATCACGTTCATGCGCTTATCCACGAACAGGCCATGCGGCTCGATCTCTCCTTTTACGACGACCCCGGTTACTACGATCAACTGCACCGCGCCCGGATAGACGCCCTCAGCCGGCCGGCCGCCCTCATCGAAAACGCGGCCGCCCTGCTGCAAAACCTTATCACCCTGGCCGCTATGGGAGGCGTTCTGCTGACATTCGGGATATGGATTCCCCTGTTGCTGGCGTTCAGTACCCTGCCCGCCCTTCTGGTCGTGCTCCGACACACGATCCGCTTTCACCACTGGCGGGTTCGAAACACCATGGCCTTCCGCAAAACCAGTTACTACGATATGATGCTTACCGAGCGTGAAGCGGCGGCGGAGATGCGGCTCTTCGGTTTGGGCCCGCATTTTCGGGCACTTTTCCAGCATTTGCGCAAACGGCTGCGACGGGAGCAGGTGCAGCTTGCCCGCAGTGAAGAGGCCGCCCAGGCTGCGGTGGCCATTATCGGACTGGCAAGCATGTCCGGCGCCCTGGCCTGGATGGGTTTTCAGGCATTGAAAGGCGCGGTCGGGCTGGGAGGACTGGCCCTTTTTTATCAGGCGTTTTATCAGGGTCAGCGCATGATGCGTTCGCTTCTGGGCAGCGCCGGAGAGATCTACCGCAACATCATGTTTCTGGAAAACCTGTTTGAATTTCTGGCCCTGAAGCCCCGGATCAGCTCGCCGGAGAAGCCGCTTCCCCATCCCGGCCTGCGAAATGTACTGGAGATTGAAAACGTCACCTTCTGCTATCCCGGCACGGACCGGCCTGCTCTGGATCGTTTCAGCCTGTGTATTCCGGCGGGACAAATTACCGCACTGGTGGGTGAAAACGGCGCCGGAAAAACCACCCTGATCAAGCTGATCTGCCGGTTTTATGATCCTGAAAAAGGCCGCCTGCTTATCGACGGAACAGACATCAGGGACATCTCCCTTCCTGCGCTGCAGCAGCGGATCACCGTGCTTTTTCAGGAACCGGTTGCCTATCATGACACGGTCTTCAACAATATCGCCTTCGGCGACATCGACGGCAATCCGGGAATGGACCAGATCGAAGCAGCAGCCCGGGCCTCGGGGGCGGATGCGCCGATAAGCCGTCTGCCAGACGCGTTTGAAGCTGTGCTGGGCAAGTGGTTCGGCGGCGCCGAACTGAGCAGCGGCGAGTGGCAGCGACTGGCCCTGGCGAGGGCATTTCTGAGAAATGCGGAACTCATCATCCTGGATGAGCCGACCAGCGCCATGGATTCCTGGGCGGAAGCCGACTGGCTGCAGCGTTTTCGACAGCTTGTCGCCGCCCGGACCGCCCTGATCATCACCCACCGCTTCACGACGGCTCTGCAGGCGGACGTCATCCATGTTATGCACAGGGGTCGCATTATTGAATCCGGAAGCCACGAAGAACTGCTGGCTGCCCGGGGGCGCTATGAAACATCGTGGACCCGGCAGATGCGGCAGGAACGCAATCCATAGATAGCAGTACCTTATCAAACTTAATTTATTATCTTCTCACCTAAGGAGAACACGATTTGGACTTGGGAATTTTTGGAGTCATTACCTTTGATTTGGCTTTTCTCTCTGCCCTGTTCAGCATCGTGATCATTGACCTGATTCTGGCCGGCGACAACGCAGTGGTGATTGCCATGGCAGTGCGGTCCCTGCCCAAGGCGCAGCGCC
>JAPLJE010000018.1:0-3454 GCA_026388755.1 Deltaproteobacteria bacterium
AGGTTGTCCAGTTCGATCATCAGTCACATCATCTTGATTTCTAAACTATCATCGCAGAACGACGCATGCCGTCACTTGTGGAGATATCCACCCACCTCGTTTAGATATGGACAATGAACGTACGAATGTCAATCGGAATCGGTCCGGCTCCAGAACCGTAGCCGCAGCCCTGGATGTTCTGGACAGCCCCCAGAATACGAACCGCCTGACGCGTCTGCTTCCTTTTCTGGGTCCGGCGTTTATTGCCAGCGTCGCATATATCGATCCGGGAAATTTTGCAACGAACATCGCTGCCGGCGCGCAATTCGGCTATATGCTGATCTGGGTGATTGTTGTCAGCAACCTCATGGCCATGCTCATCCAGACGCTTTCCGCCAAGCTGGGCATTGCTACGGGAATGAATCTGGCCGAGCACTGCCGGCAGGCGTTCCCAAAGCCGGTTGTCATCAGTATGTGGGTTTTGATGGAACTGGTGGCGATGGCTACGGACCTGGCCGAGTTTCTGGGCGCGGCCCTTGGGTTTAATCTCCTGCTGGGGGTACCGCTTTTTGCAGGAGCGCTTCTGACAGCGGTTTCGACATTTTTGATTCTGGGGCTTGAGCGGTATGGTTTCCGGCCTCTTGAAGCCGTTATATCCGCCATGGTCGGCGTGGTAACGCTGTGTTATGTGGCAGAGACTCTTATCGTCAAACCGGATTGGGGCAATGTCCTGTACTTTGCCGTTGTCCCGCATTTCAACGGGGCTGAAAGCGTTGTTCTGGCATCCGGCATTTTGGGCGCTACGGTCATGCCTCACGCCATCTTCCTGCATTCCGCATTGACTCAGGGGCGCATTGTCGTCAAGGACGGCGGTCAGTTAAAACGCCTGTATCATTATGAGATCGTGGATGTGGTGATCGCTCTTGGCGGCGCCAGCTTTGTCAATGCCGACATGCTGAGGTGGCCGGCCTCTCGTCGTCAACCGTGGGAACCAGCGCCGGTCAGGTCATCATGCAGGGATTTCTTGAGCGGCATATTCCGGTATGGGTTCGCCGACTGGTGACCATGGCGCCTTCGCTGATCGTTATCGGGGTGGGTCTGGATCCCACCCACACCCTGGTCATGAGCCAGGTGGTGCTCAGTTTCGGACTTCCCTTTGCCATCATCCCGCTGGTGATGTTTACCAGCAGCAAAGATATCATGGGGGATCTGGTGAATCAGCT
Source organism: Deltaproteobacteria bacterium (assembly GCA_026388755.1). Lineage (GTDB taxonomy): Bacteria > Desulfobacterota > Desulfobacteria > Desulfobacterales > Desulfatirhabdiaceae > RAAP-1. Next base: position 1,203 of record JAPLJE010000018.1, read on the forward strand.
CCAGACCACATTTCTCGCGGGTCTGGTTGCGGCCATCATTGTTATATTGAATTGTTATCTTCTTTTTCAAATATTTACGGCAGGGTAATGTCATGTTCAAACACATTCTGGTTCCCCTGGACGGATCGCTTCTGGCCGAGGCGGCGCTGCCGGCGGCCGCTTTTCTGTCCGGAAAATTTCAGGCAAGCGTCACCCTGGTGCATATCATCGAAAAAAACGCCCCGCGCGAAATCCATGGACAACCGCATCTGAGAGATGTGGTGGAAGCCGCGGCCTATCTAAAAAAGATATCCGGAAAATGGTTTCCGGAAGGGATGCGGATCGAATGCCATGTGCATGCCACCGAAGTCGACAATGTCGCGGAAAGCATCGTGCAGCATAGCGGGGAATTTGATTATGACCTGATCGTGATGTGCTCGCACGGCCGCGGCAGGGCCCTTCATCTCATTCTGGGAAGCATGGCCCAGAAAGTCATTTCCATGGGATCGATCCCCGTTCTGATCGCCCGTCCGGGTGAACATGACGAAATTCCGGCATTTTCCTGCTCGGCCGTGCTGACGCCGCTCGATGGCGTTCCGGATCATGAACAGGCGCTGCCGGTTGCAAAAATTCTGGCGAAGGCCTGCCAGGCAACCATATGCCTTGCGATGGTTGTTCCCCGGTTTGGAAGTCTTTCGGGCCAGATGACGGTGACAAGCCGGTTTCTGCCGGGAACGGTGTCCAAAATGCTGGAATTATCCGTTCAGAGCGCCGAAACCTATCTCAAGTCCCTGGCCGATATGCTGATAAGCGAAGGGTTTGCTGTCGGCGCCCATGTCCGGCGCGGTGATCCGGCGGACATTATCGTGGCCATCGCCCGGCAGTTGCAGGCGGACGTCATTGTACTGGCCACTCACGGCAAATCGGGGATGGAGGCTTTCTGGGCCGGAAGCGTTGCCCATAAAGTATGCAGCCAGTGCCGGGTCCCGATACTGCTGGTTCCGGTGGAAAAACCCCAAATGGGCTCAATGAAATCATTTCCATCAACCGTCCAGGCCGATTCAAAAAAGAAATATTGACGCATTACCCGCTTTGCTGTATCAAAATTACCGGTAACCTGATCAACCCATCTTAGTTCCACCCGGAAAAAGCACCATCTTTTCAATACATCTTTTCAATACGTTTTCGCTCTGACCTCCTTGAGCGTCTCACTTTTAACGGTATGGGTGTAAATCATCGTGGTTCCGAGATCGTTGAATATCAAAAACGCCTTTACGTCCCCGGTTGATAGCTCGGCCGGATCCTTGTTTTACCTCAGCCTTTCAAATAATGATGTTGATGGATATCCGATAACCCGTTTTGTTTCAGTAAAGCCTTGTATTGAGGAACAAGATCAGGGGGGATGTTTTATCATATTTATCCCTTTCCGTTTATTATGATTAATTGCAGGATAAACACCTATATAATCTGTAACATTATGGATTTATTATTATCAATTGTTTTTACGGTTGGGATTAAACAGAAGGTTTAACCATCCGCTGAATGATAAACAGAAACCACTTAACCACTGGTTAAACAATACAATGAGTATTCATGACACAGATCCTCTATGCTAAAACAATGATGGGGAAATATTGATGAAAAGAGAACTATCTACAGAGTTTAAGAAGGCTAGGCGCGAGATGATAGAAAGAAAGACAAAATGCCATGAATGCGAGGATTATGCGGCTGACTTACACCATATTATAGCTGTTGAGGACGGAGGGACAGACGACATAGAAAACCTCATGCCTTTGTGTAAGAAATGCCACAAGGAATATACAAGTGAGCAAACCACTGAAAGAAATAAATTGTGGGTTGAATTGAATATCGATGACGATGGTGAGGTGACGGCAAGATGTAGTGGTGATAAGCATGTCGAGCATTTGGGAAATATAGGGTCTGCAGAATTTAAATCGGTGCCATTGGTTGACATCGAAAGGGAAACGACTACGGCAGTGCCAGTACACTATGAATATGAGTGGATCGTTACTGTTGAAATTCCAGCGATGTCTGAACGAGAAAGCAAAGAAAAGCTCAATAAATTTAAGTCGGAATTGTTCCATCGTTACGCTGCTACTGATGATGTCTGGTTGACAGGAATCAGGAGATGGAACGGTAAAAAATAAACACCCTATGAGCATAAAATATCATGGATCTTTTAATGTTTTCGGTCACATTGGCACTACAAAATATAGGAAAAATAGAAACGTTTAACAAAGGCAATACACCCG
>JAPLJE010000018.1:3605-5720 GCA_026388755.1 Deltaproteobacteria bacterium
AATAATACGTTCCAAGGTAGTTGGTTTATAAAAAAGAAAATACAAATATTGTATGCGGCACGGACAAAGTATTTTGGCAAAGTAGTCGTAGCTGAAAAAGCGGAAATATAAAAAAGAATTTACAACATGAGGTGGTGGCGGTTCGTCCATTAAATTTAAAAACCACACAACCAGCCGATAGAGCCGATCGCGGCCCCGTGGGCCGCTCCGGCTCAGCTTTTCGTTATACAAAAGGAATACGAATGAAATCGTGGCTTGAATTTGAAGAGCGTTTTCGGCGAATCGTCGCACTGCTCCAATACTTACGTATAGACTTCCAATGGGGCGCTGCCGGAGAACATTGGCGCTTGTGTGGGATGTCATCTAATGGACTAACCCGTCAGTTCGATACGCTCGCTGAATTGACGGGTTTAGCGCTGTTAGAATGTGCTAAAGCACATGTAGAACTCCTACCACTGGTTGCCAAGGAAAAAGAGGCACGCCATGTTTGGTACAGGGCCTTGAAGGAACTAGTAGTAGAAGCTTCTGCCAATCTCTGCCTCTTGTTGCACGCCAGGTACCCGCTACAAATGCAGGAGAAACAAGTGACAGAGATAAGAATATCAAATAGTACAATTGGCATACTGAACACTGGACAGATCAAGAACATTGAATCTATCATTATCAATATCGGAAAACTGAACGATGTCGGGTCGGATGAGGTTGCTAATGCATTGAAAAATATAACTTCTGCGGTCGCCGAATCCACAGACTTAACTGCTGATGTTAAATCCAACACACTTGAGCAACTCGAAAATCTAAGTGAACAGGCAGTGTTACCTGTAAATGATAGAAGCAAACCAGGTGTAATCATGGCAGTCTTCACAGCGCTCAATGGTACACTTGCCGCTGCTGGTAGCCTTGCTGACATCTGGTCCACTTGGGGAGCAGCGATACAGAAGTTCTTCGGCTTTTGATTTGAAGCTTGTATAACCATGCCATGCACCGGATCGTGGCAAAAGGCAGCCACTCCCGGTGATGGCTGTGATGGGCCGCCTTCGGCGCCCCATCGCCCCGGATGCGAAGCGCGCGCTTTAAGTGTGCCAAGGCCAGGCCCATCAATCTGGATCGAGCAGACGCGCTTACCCGCGCGCTCCTCATCCGGGGCGTTATGTATTGGAAGTGAAGGGTCATTACCGTGAGCGCAGATAGGAAACCCAAAACATTCTTTGTCCATCATAGGCCCACCAGACGTCAACGGGCTGAGACTGATCGTTTGTCGGTCCAGTTAAGGCATTTACCGGAGAGTCTGTCGAGCATTACATTGACTTGCCCGACCTGCAAAATCGTCTTTCCGCCTGACTGGTTCAAGAAACACGAGACGTCCATGATTCCTGTGAAACCCAAGTTCGAAACCAAGGGAATTCCATACACTGGTCCAAAAAGATGGATTTTACATAACATTACACAGGTATGCCCTGGGTGTAAGGCCCATATACTGGTTCCTTTGCCGACGAATAAGATGAGAACAAGAGGCTCTCTCTTTGGCGATGACGCCCTGCTATCCCACCAGACAGATGGAAAATCCACATGAAAGACATGTGGGCCGGCACCAGCAGAGCAAGGCATCCGGTATATCAGGCCTTGAGCTTAGAGGATGTGGTCGGCTTCATTCATCAAACTTTGGCTTTGATAAAACAAAGCAATCTCTTCATCTACAATATCGCTTTGACCACTGACCGGAGCAGTCCGAGCGGCATATCTGGCCCAAACGAGTTAAGAAACGAAGCATATATTCTACTTGTCTTGAACGCGATAGACGAATGGACAGAGAAGAATGCTCAACCGAACATATTTTTTGATTCTGAGAAACATTCGCATGCCAACGAAGTCGTGCACGGGTGGGCAAGGGACATTTTCTGCGGCAGTCACCGCTCCATTCTATATGGGTTTCTATCGAAAGGAATTGAAATACCCGAGCCCAAGTTCGTTTCTCCAGCTTCATTCCCAGGCCTAGAAATTGCTGATTTTGTGAGTTTCACTATTGCTAGATTTTACGATAGGATGTGGAAAGGAAAAGAGATTGAGATAGATCCAGGCCGAATGGGACTTGTGACTTACGGTGGGTATGACTTC
>JAPLJE010000018.1:5762-6214 GCA_026388755.1 Deltaproteobacteria bacterium
TGGCGATTTGCTCTGGAGACAGCAGGAAGGCTATCCATGGGAGCAGTTTTATCAATGAATTCCACATAATCGGGTAAGAGGGGAGTTTTTTTCTCTCCCATCGGTGTCGCCAGAGACGGGGAATTTGGGGACGGGTATTTATATATTGATTAATCGAAAAAATGGGAAAAATATATTGAATGGAAAATGGGTGTGAAGCTGAAGGAATAGTCCATGCCAATATATCAATACCCGTCCCTTTTTTTCTCGGATCGTCGCTTCCGGGGAACTTCGTATTTGCCGTTTCATTGAGGTTACATCCATGCGCATCGTCTGTTCTGTATCATTGATTTCACTGGCAGTGCTTGTGCTGTCCGGTTGCGCAAGCACTCATTTTCAAGTCACTGGCCGGGTTCCCCACCAGCCCCTGTGCCAGCCGGTCTGCGAGCAAGCCTCGGCACTTGTCTCCTGGG
>JAPLJE010000161.1:0-4012 GCA_026388755.1 Deltaproteobacteria bacterium
CGACGCTGATCATGGGGCCAAGGATATCCGATTTTGGATGAGTCTGTCAAACGCCATTGCATTGTCAAGGGACATGCGAATTCCGATAACCACGCATTCCATAGGAAACTGAAACCGGCCATGCAATCTGGCCAGGTCTTTTTCTGTGGTGGCGAGGGCGGTTGCGCCGGTATTGACAGCGGCTTTCAAAATGGCCTGAATGTCTTGGTCCGAATAGAAATGATGATCGGAAAAGCCTTGAAACCCGCAGATATTGGCACCCATTTCCTTGAGGGTTTTCAGAAAATCATCATTATGGGCAATCCCTGAAAACGCATAATACCGTTTTTCAATTAAAAATTCATCTCTTGAAAAAGGTTCATTGGCTTGAAATGACAGTTTATTCCCGGCAGAAAATCTGCAGGAAATAAAGGGTTCATGAATCGCGCAAAAAACAGGACGTGCTTTGGCCAATGGCTCTGGAGGACTACAAAATGGCTGAGGAGAGCGGGTCATGATCAGCGCATCGCTGAAGCGCAGCGCAGCGGCCGGCTCCCGCAGCGTTCCGCGGGGCAAAAGGCGACCATTGCCAAAAGGCATCGTGCTGTCCAACAGCAGCAGGTTCATGTCCCGGAAAAGCGCCAGATGCTGAAAGGCATCATCCAGAATCACCACCTCAGCCTGAAACCGGTTGATGGCATGCATGCCGGATTGATACCGGTCGTGTCCGACCAGAACAGGAATACCCTTAAGCGATGCCGCCAGCAGAAACGGTTCATCGCCGGCCGTATTCGGGTCCATCAATATCGCGTTTCCATCGCTGACTATGCCGCCACTCTTTTCGGCAGCGCCTTTATATCCCCTGCTGATGACGGCAACCCTGTAACCCAATTGCCGAACCCTTTCGGCCACGTAGATGGTCATCGGTGTTTTTCCGGTTCCGCCGGTTGTCAGGTTGCCAATTGAAATGACGGTGCAGGGAAGTTTTTTCGATTTCAGAAGACCCAGTGTATAGCTATCTCTGCGAAGCCGGGTCCCTGTACCATAGACTTTGGAAAGAAGCGTCAGAAGCAGACCCAAGGCAAACGGGGGCTGGATCTTTCCTGTCATAACGGATTCGATCGACTTTTTAAAAGATGTCATTTTTGAATAAACCGCCCGATGGCGTTCAGGGTCTTTTCCAATGCGCCTCGATTCTTCTGTAAGATTTGAAACGCATTATTGCCCATTTCCTGAAAGTGTTCGGGACTTTTGAGCAGGGTCAGGGTTGCCTGAACCAGTTCTGTGGCGTTACGAACCACCTGGGCTCCGCCTGCGGCCAGCAGGCGGTTACAGCTTTCCGCAACATCGCTGGTATGGGGGCCAAATAAAATCGGTTTTGCAAAGGCAGCGGGCTCCAGCGGATTGTGGCCGCCGAAATTGATCAGGCTGCCCCCCACAAAGGCCACATCGCAAAGCGCATACAGGGTCTTCAGGTGGCCGATGGTATTCACCACGACCACATCCGGCGGCTCCAATGTCGTTAAGCCCTCCATTCGCGTCAGCAATTCCACAGCGAACCCTTGTGAAACCGCCAGGTTGCAAATCCCGATCGCCCGATCGATATCTCTGGGTGCAAGAATCAGGCAAAGCGCCGGGATATCGGCCTTCAGCCGGGAATAGGCATCAAGGAGGATGGCCTCCTCACCGGGGTGCGTGCTGCCGGCAACCAGGCATTTCTGATGCGTGATTCCGGAAAGAATCCTCCGCAGATATTGGATTGCATTTTCAGAAACCAGATCCGGTGTCGAGTCATATTTCATGTTGCCGGATATCGTTACCTTGTCCGCCGGAAGACCCAGCCCCATAAACCGGCGGGCATCTTCCCCGCTCTGGGCGCAGACAAAAGAAAAACATTGAAATACGGGGGAAGTCCATTTCGAAAAACGCCGGTATCCCGAATATGACCGGTCTGAAAGCCTGGCGTTTACCAGAACGACAGGAATCAAACGCCTTTTCATCTCAAATAAAAAATTGGGCCAGATATCGGTTTCAACGATAACGACCAGGGCGGGATGAATCCGGTTGATCACGGAGCGGACAGAAAATATCAGGTCATAGGGAAAATAAAACACCGCATTCAGATCATTCTGGAGAAGGCGCGAAGCGGTTTCAAATCCCGTAAGGGTTGAAGCAGAAAATACAATTGATCGGTCCGGATATTTCTGTTTGAGCGTCCTGGCAAGCGAAACCGCGGATAAAACCTCCCCCACGGACAGGGCGTGAACCCACAGGGGGTGAAGGTCCAAAGCAGATTTTTTCAGATCCTGCAGCCCGGGTGCGACAGCGATTCCAAAACGCTGAAGCACGGTTTTTCGCCGTTTTCGGGACGAAATGATGGAAAGCGCAACCAATGGAAATGCCAGAGGCATTCCTATTATCCACAGCAGGTTGTATGTCAGAACCATTCCCATGGCCTCAGATCTGCTCCGCGTGCATCAGCATGATGATGCCGAAACATAAAAAAACGGCGTTTGTTGCCCAGGCGGCGATAATCGGCGGCATCATTTCCCCATAGCCCAGTGAAATACAGAAACTGTTCAGGACCCAGTATAGAAATGCCATGCCGATGCCGTAGGCAATGCCGGCTGGAAGACCATCTTTCAGCTGGTTTTTACAGGCAATGCCGACTCCTGCCAGAACCAGAATAACGCAGACAAAGGGGAAGGCGATTTTGGCGTGAAAATCCACCCGGTACTGCGTGGCGGAATAACCTTCATCCTCGATGGCGTGAATACTATCCAGAATCTCCTTGATATCCATTTCCGATGTTTTTTTGGCTACCTGTTTGAACCGTTCCGGATTCATATCGAGCTGGACAGACATCGAATCGTGAAAAGAAATGGTGTAGCTGGCTCCCGTTTCGTCTAACTTTTGCTCAAGAATCTCGAATAACATCCAATTCCCATTTAAAAATACGCCGCGTTCCGCATCCAGTCGGCGAATCAGCCTGAAGCGGTCATCAAAAGTGTTCAGCGTTACCTTGTACAGGGTTTTTTCATTAGGGTTGTAATGACGGACATGCATGATGCCACTAGCTGTTTTCATCCAGATGTTGTTTTCCCGGGTCGATATGGCCTGTTCCTTTTTCACTTCATTCAGCCAGATCCGGTTTGCGGTGGTCATGGTTATGGGAACGATTGCTTCGGAAAGAAAAAACAACACGAATGAAAACGCAAAACCGATAGCCAGAATAGGTTTTATCAGCGAATAGATGCTGATTCCGCAGCTTCTGAGTGCCGTCAGTTCATTGTGTTTATTCATCATTCCAAAGCAGATGAGCACGGACAGTAAAACTCCTACTGGAATGATCTGTGAAAGGACAAACGGAATGGAGTGTAAAAAAAAGTCGATTGTACGGGAAAACGGGAGCCCGGCTTCCATGAAATCACCAATTTTCTCAAAGAAATCGACTGCCAGATAAATGGCAACCACCAGAATCAATACCATAAGAAAGAATCGGAGAATTTCGCGCGTAAGATATTTGTCAAGTATGGTCATAGGTCATATTATGCAGCGCTTTTTCGAAGGCGCCGGAATCTTCGTGTGATGCCTGTAATCACAGATGAAAAAGGAGATGGCTTTTCATGATTTGCGCGATAGAGCATCAGGATGCCAGCGCCTGTCGTAACAAAATTGGGAACCCACATCCCCAGAAGCGGAGGATATTTCCCTGCTTCACCAAAAACCCAGCCTGCGGACAGCAGTATGTAATAAATCAGAAAGAAAAATATCCCGAGGCTAATACCAAAAGAACGCTTACTGGAGCTGGACTGAATCCCCAGTGGAACCGCCAGAAAGCCAAGGGCGATGCAGGCAAACGGGAGGGAAAATTTCTTGTGAAATTCCATCAGAGTCAGGTAATATTTTGAGTTTTTTTCAGTGGACGCGGCCAAATACTGCCGAATTTCAGTCAGGGACACTTCTTCAGGATGCGTGGGTCCGGATATTGCTGCTGCTACGGCCTGGCGGGTATCCAGGTGTATGTCATAGG
>JAPLJE010000161.1:4039-5130 GCA_026388755.1 Deltaproteobacteria bacterium
ACCTGGTTGATGGTTCCATCATAAAGCCTCAGCAAAAACTGGTGAGTGTCCGGATTGCTTTCCATCTGACCTTTGGGTGCCACAACAGTGATGATAGCGTCCTGGGTCCGCTGATCTTCTATAAATACATCGATGAGGGTTCTGGTTTTGGTGTCCATTTTGTTGACGTACAGCATTACACCTTTAAAGCTGTCGTTAAAGGTTCGCTCTTTGATGCCGATATCGAGATTGGTTGTGGCAACCTGAATGGTCAGCTTTTTAATGGACATCCTTCCCCAAGGAAGGCCGTATAATGCCATGGATGCGGTCAGCAGCGCCCCTATCAGACAAAACAGCATTACCGGCGGCAGCAGATCATAAACGCTCAGTCCTCCGTTTTTTAATGCCAAAATTTCATTGTCTCCCGATAATCGCAAAAAAGTCAGCAGTACCGACATCATGACCGACATGGGAATGATGAATTCCATGAAAAACGGCAAGGTATAGAGAATCATCCATCCGATAACAGACAGGCCGACTCGGTGATTGACAACCATATTCATGATTTGAATGATCTGGGTCATCAAAAAAATAAAGGAAAAAAAAATAAGGTTGATTCCGAAAGGTAGAAGCATCTCCCTAAAAATATAACGATATATGATCGAATGGATTCTCATAGTCAAACAGGCTCAAGCACCTTCTCATTTTATCTTTACCGGAATTCCTGCCACCATCCAGATCACCTGGTCTGCGCAAGCTGCGATTCGCTGATTCACCTGTCCCACGGCATCTCGGTACTGTCTGGCGAGCGGGTTGTCCGGAACAATCCCGGCGCCGACTTCATTGGTTACGAGTATGACAGGGCATGCAGCGGCGTGCAAGATTTCAATTAGCAGACAGGTCTGCGCTGCCAGGAGATCTTTTGACGCATCGGGATCAGCGTTCTCCATCATCAGATTGCTTACCCAGAGCGTCAGACAGTCCACCAGCAGGACATCTGCGTTGGGGCCGATGTCCCGAATGGCTTCGGAAAGAAAAAGCGGCGTTTCCACGGCGGTCCAGCCCGCTCCCCGTTCAGCCCGATGCCGGGAAACCCGCTGGTGCATTTCATC
>JAPLJE010000770.1 GCA_026388755.1 Deltaproteobacteria bacterium
ATGCGCTGTTTCTGGGCTTTTTGTACAAAGATCTTAAACTTGGCGATCTGCCGGGGATTCTCTGGACCTCCATCCGTCAGACGGTCAGCCTGCTCTTCATCATAGCAGCAGCCGGCTTTTTCGGCTGGCTGACCATCCATCAGAAAATTCCTGACCAGATCATACAGAACCTGACCGGCATGAGCGCCACGGCACCGGGCATCATCGCCATGATCATCGTCGTGGTGCTGATTCTGGGGTGTTTTCTCGAAGGCAATGCGATTTTCATCATCACCATCCCGATTTTTCTCCCGATCGCCAGTAAATTCGGCATTGACCTGGTCAATTTCGGCGTTGTGATGACGCTTCTGATCATGATAGGTAACCTCACCCCTCCGGTGGGCATGTGCCTGTTTGCGGTGTCCTCCTTCAGCAAGGTGAACATCGGAACCCTGTCCCGGGAAGTGTGGCCTTACCTGATTGGCATTCTGATCATAACGGTTTTGATTGCTTATGTTCCCCAGATTGCGCTTTTTCTGCCGGATCTCATGATGGGGAAATGACAAGGCGGCGAATAATGGAAAAGATACTCAACATACTTCAAGGTGTGGACCGGTTCGTTCTGGCGCTGTTGAAGGCCTTTGCGATTCTGTGCTTTATCTCACTGACCATTCTGATCAGCGCCAACGTGTTCGTGCGGTTTGTGCCGGTAATATCCTTACATTGGTTCGATGAAATCATTGAGCTGCTGTACGCCTATATGATCTTTTACGGCGCGGCTGCCCTGTGGATCACCCGGGAGCATATCAGCGTGGGTGACTTTTACGGCGCCGCTTCCCTGTGGATTACCCGGGAGCATATCAGCGTGGGTGACTGGATGAGCGGCCGGCTCATCAAAAGCCCGAAGGCAATCCGGATCTACCGGTTGATTCTGGAATGTCTGGTTCTGATGTTCGCGCTGATTTTTCTTTTCTATTCCCGGCGTCTGACGGACATGGCCCTGGATGTGACGAACGTCTTCGCCATACCGAAAAAAGTACTTTACTCCTGCATGCCCATATCCGGCCTTGTCATGGTGGTGTATTCCCTGCGAAACATTGCCATGGAAATCGCAGGCATTAAGACCGGTGAGGCGTTGCATCCGTGAAGCGTTTTCGTTTACCATCGGTTTTCATAACATTATCATCAAGAAGGGGGAATATATGGACATCCGCCATGCCATGCACGCCGATCACCTGAAGCTGTTGGATACGGAGGGCATTCGAAAGGCGCTGCTGATTGAGAAGCTGTTTGAAAAAGACAAACTTACCCTGGTTTACAGTCATATCGATCGGATCATCGTCGGTGGCGCCTGCCCGGTGGACCGGCGGGTGGCCCCACAGGTGACCAGGCAGTTGGGGGTGGATTTTTTCCTGCAGCGCCGGGAGATAGGGATCATCAATGTGGGCGCAGCGGGCACGGTAACGGTTGACGGCAAGGACTATGTTTTAGGCAATAAGGACTGCCTCTACATCGGGATGGGCGCACGCGAGATATCATTTGTCAGCGCCGACAAGAAGGAACCGGCAAAATTTTATTTTGCCAGTGCGCCCGCACATGCCTCCTGTCCAACCGTTCAAGTCTCGCGTGAAGACGCTCAGCAGGTCAAAATGGGTTCGGCCGAGACCTCAAATCAGCGAACGATCTACCAGATGGTGCACCCGAGTGTGCTGAAGAGCTGCCAGCTCGTCATGGGGATTACCGAGCTTGCACCGGGCTGCGTCTGGAACACCATGCCCTGTCACACCCACGACCGGCGCATGGAGGTGTATTTTTACCTCGACATTCCAAAGGATGCGGTGGTTTTTCACCTGTTTGGCGAGCCCGGCGAAACACGCCACATCGTGGTCAGAAACGAGCAGGTGGTCATCTCCCCCAGCTGGTCCATCCACTCGGGCGTCGGGACCGCTAACTATTCCTTTATCTGGGCGATGGTCGGCGAGAACCAGACATTTACCGATATGGACCCCGTGGCCATGTCCGATCTGAAGTAGGAGGTGTTTTAATGATACTCGATCAGTTCAAGTTGAATGGAAGGGTCGCCATCGTAACCGGCGCCCGGACAGGACTGGGTCAGGGCATGGCCTGCGGTCTGGCGGAGGCCGGGGCCGATATCGTCGCCGTCGATCTCAACAACCTGGGTGACACCCAGAAAATGATCGAAGGGTTAGGCCGAGGCTTTATAGGTATCGAGGCGAACCTTGCGAACATCAAAAACACGGAAGACATCGTAAACCGGGCGGTCGCAACCTTTGGTAAAGTGGATATCCTTGTCAACAACGCCGGCATCATCCGGCGCTGCGATGCCATTGATTTTACCGAGAAGGACTGGGATGAGGTGATGCACATCAACTTAAAGACGGTATTCTTCTGCTCCCAGGCAGTGGCCAGGCAGTTCATCCGGCAGAAAACGGGCGGCAAGATCGTCAACATCGCTTCGTTGCTCTCTTTCCAGGGCGGAATCCGCATCCCCTCCTAGTCCGCATCCCATCGTATACCGCCAGCAAGAGCGGCGTCATGGGTCTGACCCGGCTCCTGGCCTGCGAGTGGGCACCGCACCAGATCAACGTCAACGCCATTGCCCCGGGCTATATGGCCACCGACAACACCGCTCCGCTGCGCGCAGATCCCAAGCGCAGCCAGGAGATTCTGGCCCGTATCCCGGCCGGCCGATGGGGCACTCCCGATGATCTGAAGGGGATCGCGGTTTTTCTGGCCTCCGATGCGTCGTGCTATCTAAACGGTTTTACGATTGCCGTTGACGGTGGGTGGCTGGCGCGATAACTTGCAGGGCGTTTTCTGCACATCCCATCCTAAACGAGGGACAAATGCAACCGGATATCATTGCCATCGGCGACCCCATGTTCGAACTCAGAGCGGAAGACGAAGGGTCTCTGTCGGACGTTCGTCACTTTATTGCGGGCTGGGGCGGCGACACCTCGAATTTCTCGATCGCCGCCAACCGGGCCGGAGGCCGGGTGGGGTATCTGACCCGGCTGGGGGATGATGCGTTCGGTGAAAGTTTCCTCAATCTCTGGCAGCGGGAAGGCATTGACGTCAGCCGCATCGTAAAGGATCCCGAAGCCTTCACAGCAGCCTATTTCATCTCCCGCAAAGGTAATCAACACCACTTCACCTATTTTCGGAAAGGGTCTGCCGCAAGCCGCATGACGCCCGGGTTCCTTCCCCGGGATTACATCGCTTCCGCAAGGCTGCTGCATATCTCGGGTATCAGTCAGGCTATCAGCACGAGCGCCTGCGATACGATTGCTGCTGCGATCTCCTTGGCCAGAGCTGCCGGGCGACTGATCTCTTACGACCCCAACTTCCGGCCCATGCTCTGGACTCTGGATCGAGCACGGGAAGTCATCCACGGAACCTGCCGGCAGGCGATCGCCAGGTTTTATCTCGGGTTGGGGCCGAAAGTGGTGGTCATCAAACTGGGGGCCGAGGGTGCGCTGCTTGCCACGGACGACGGTCTGCGCACATTTTCTTCAAATAAAGTATACGCGATCGATATGTCCGGAGCAGGGGACACCTTCGACGGCGCTTTCGTGGCAAGGTACCTTGCAGGGCAGTCTCCGGATGCATGCGTACGCTTTGCCAACGCCGCCGCAGCCATCAGCACGACGGGACTGGGCTGCGTCACCCCTGTTCCGCGGATCGAAGACATTGAGACACTGATGGCCCGGCAGCCCCGATGAAGGGAATTGCCGGATACAGGCAGATTTTATGAATTACTGAAAAGATGGCACCATGGACAAACAAGACATACTGAAAATAATTGAACGCATTGGGGTGGTTCCCGTAATCCGGGCGGAATCGCCGGATAACGTCATACGCGCGGTGGAGGCGCTGGTTGAAGGCAGCATTCCCGTGGCTGAAATTACGATGAAGGTCCCGGACGCCGTCAAGGTCATTGAGCGTTGCGTCGCTCATTTCGGGGATCGGGGATCGGGTTACTTTAGGAGTCGGCAGCGTGACCCATGCTGACATGTGCGCAGAGGTCATCGATGCCGGCTGTGTTTTTGTCGTTACACCTGTTTTCGTACCTGCGGTAATCGATGCTTGCAATCTCAAAGGTGTGTACGTTGTCGCGGGCGCACTGACTCCCACTGAAATATTCATGGCCTGCGAAGCCGGGGCGGATGTGATCAATGTATTTCCAGCAAAGGTCATGTGCCGCAAATTCCGCTTATGCCGACCGGTGGCGTCACCCTTGTGAGACCCTGGCGGATTATTTCAAGGCCAAGGTAAAGTTTGTGGGTGCAGGTGGGGATCTGGTAAGCAAGAATGCCATCGATACCGGAAAAACGCGGTCGATCACGGACAGGGCTCGGCAATATGTGGCCGCCATTTGCGCCGTCAGAGGCTAATATCATTTTGAATTTATGGAAGATTAGCAGCATATTTCGAAACGGATGCCGGATTTCGGCGTCTTGGGTATTGACAAAGCGTTCCCAAGTATTCTATGTTCAGATCAAAAGGGCCTGTTCATGCCCGCCGTAACCGTATAACCTTGCAGCAGATATGAAGATAACCTATTGAAAGGAAATACAAATTACTGGTGATGTTGTCATTGGCTCGTTCAGTATGACACCTTGAGCCCAGGAGGCAGAGAATCTGTTCGATTTAAGAGAATCTCCGCCAGCACCTCATCTTGTTACCAACGAATGTGAAACAATGAAAAATCGAACTGTTCATTATCAAACTTTGAAACATTTTTTTTCAATTGTCTGTTGCCTGCTTTTCATCCTGACATCCGCAACTGTCCACGGCGCACAGACACAACCCAAACCAGATCAATCGAAGAACACCTCGGATCAAAAAGCCTCGGCAAAGACAGCCGGGAAGAAATCCAGTCCCAGCCAACTGAAAAAAAATCCTTCGCCCAAACTCTCCGTCTCTATAC
>JAPLJE010000035.1 GCA_026388755.1 Deltaproteobacteria bacterium
AGACCTGTCCGAGGTCTGCCGCCGGAGATTTACTCTGCTTCAGGCTGTGGCTCCGAAAGACATGATCTTAAATGCCGATTTTCCCCCTGCCGGTCCGGTCATCCGTGCGAATGCAGACCAGATACTTCATATTCTGACCAACCTGGTCACCAATGCCTGGGAGTCCGCTGAAGGGAACCGACTAACTATTGACCTGACCGTCAAAACTTTTTCTCAGAAGGAGATCCCTGCTTTTAAGCGTTTCCCCGCCGGCTGGAATCCGCAGGAAAGCGTCTATGCCTGTCTGGAATTGGTGGATGCCGGCAGTGGAATCTCGTGCGAGGATATCGAAAAGATCTTCGACCCGTTTTACACCACCAAGTTCACCGGCCGGGGCATGGGCCTGTCGGTAGTGCTGGGAATCGTTAAAGCGCATAACGGTGGGATCACGGTGGAAAGCAAACCGGGCCAGGGGAGTGTCTTTCGAGTTTATTTACCGGTAACGGCTGAAGAAGTCACTATCCCTCCGGAAAAAACGAGCAAAGCTTCGGAAATTATAGAGGGCTGCACGGTGCTGGTGGTTGAAGACAACGAGCAGGTTCGTAAGATGTTAAGGATGATGCTGACGCACCTGGGCTTCACAGTGCTTGAAGCCAGGGACGGTATGGAAGCTGTGGCGGTATTCAAACAACCCCAGAATGTTATTCACTGCGTTCTTTCTGACCTGACGATGCCGCGCATGGATGGCTGGCAAACACTGGCTGCGCTACGCAAGCTTTCGCCGGATATCCCGGTGATCCTGTCCAGTGGCTACGACGAGGCTCGGGTTACGGCTGGAGAACATACCGAACAGCCCAATGCATTCTTGGGCAAGCCTTATGAGTTTAAGAAGCTTAGAAAAACAATCGGGCGTGTTCTGGCGGGTCAAAAATAGCTTCTGATGATGGCTCCACTCTAGTATATGTTATCGTTTGAACCTGGCTCTGGTCCAACGTTGAGAGGGAAATGCGAAAGCATAGGCCCTCCCGGATAAGGTCTAGTCAACCGCCCGGTAGTGTGTTGCCCTCTCATTTTGTGGGCGATACACGAGTAAAGCGAGGTGAAGGGTGGATGCCCTGAATCTGACACATAGCCCCGAGAATACGAATTATTGGGAAAGTGCCGATCCCTTGATAACAGGCGCAGGCAAAACGGAAGGTGCGTTAAAGACGAGTGCCGACCGACACCCCGGGGTCGCAGACAGCATCGAGCATGACAACGACGATGGAGTAACCAGGCGAGCATCGGAAAATAACCCAAAGGCCCTTGGCGAATCATCCCTGATCGAAGGGATAGTAACCGAGTATGGCCGGCCAACGTAAAAGGAGGCGGCCAAAAGACGCCGACCCGCTGAGCGAAGGTCTCCACGGTCAATTGCCCGTGAAAGGAGAAAACATTGACACTATGCAAAGAGTGAGAATCGGTGAGCACTGACCTGACACGGATAAGAGGAAAGGCGCGCAAGCAACCGGGTCTTGTATTCACTTCATTGTATCACCATGTGACGGATCTGGACAACCTGCGTTCCTGCTACGAAGCGCTTGACGGAGACAAAGCCGTCGGCGTGGACGGCGTAACCAAGGAGCAGTACGGAGAGGATCTCGAAGAGAACCTTCAGTGCCTGTCTGACCGGTTGAAGCGTATGGGTTATCACCCCCAGCCCAGACGCAGGAGCTATATTCCCAAACCGGGCAGTGAAAAGGGGCGACCATTG
Source organism: Deltaproteobacteria bacterium (assembly GCA_026388755.1). GTDB lineage: Bacteria > Desulfobacterota > Desulfobacteria > Desulfobacterales > Desulfatirhabdiaceae > RAAP-1. Next base: position 1,733 of record JAPLJE010000035.1, read on the forward strand.
GGAATCAGCTGTTTTGAAGACAAAATAGTTGAACTGGCGGTCAAACAGGTTCTGGAGCCGATCTATGAGGAAATTTTCGAGGACAGCAGTTACGGGTACCGGCCTGGACGAAGCCAGCATTCATGTTTGGATATGCTGGGACGGACCATTCAACAGAGGCGGGTGAACCATGTTGTGGAATCAGACATTCGCAGTTTTTTCGACGAAGTGTCACACAACTGGACGCTGAAGTTTCTGGAACACCGTATTGGGGACCCTCGCATACTGCGGCTGATCAGCCGTATGCTAAAGGGTGGAATCATGGAAGCCGGGCTGGTTCAGGCCAGTGAAAAGGGCACTCCCCAAGGTTCTATTCTGTCCCCACTGCTGTCAAACGTTTACCTGCATTACGTGCTGGACCTGTGGTTCAGCCGTAGGATCAAGAAACAGTGCCAGGGGGAGGCGCACTACTTTCGTTTCGCCGACGATTTTCTGGCCTGTTTTCAGCACAAAGGAGATGCGGAGCACTTCAAGAATCGGCTCAATGACAGGTTGGAGGGTTTTGGCCTGAAAGTAGCCGAGGAAAAGACGCGCTGCATTGAATTTGGGCGATTTGCACGTGCGGAAGCGCAGAGGCGGGGCCAAAAGCCCGAGGAGTTCACCTTTCTGGGTTTTACACACTATTGTGGGAAGACCAGGAAAAGGAACTTCAGGGTAAAGCGTCGTACGAGTCGCAAGAAGTTCGCACTGAGCCTGAGAGGGTTTACCGATTGGGTACGCAAAAGCAAGGCTGTTCTGAGGAAAGGGGAGATGCTGCGGCGGGCAAAAGCCCGTATTGAAGGGCATCTGAACTACTACGCCATAACGGATAATTCGAAATTGTGCTCTACCTATCGCTACCATGCAACGAGAATCCTGTTTAAGTGGCTTAATCGCAAAAGCCAGCGTAGGTCCTACACCTGGAAAGGCTTTATGCAGGCACTTAAATGGGTTGGGTGGCCGAGACTGAATGTCCGCAAAGACCTGAGTCCACATCGTAGTTTAGAGGCTATCTGAATAATTGACCGAAGAGCCGGATGTATGGGAAATCCGCTTGTCCGGTTCTGCAGAGGGATCGGGGAACAACTGAAGGTATGGCTGTAATCTTGTGGCACCGCCGGGAAACCAGGCGGCAAACGGAGAATACAAACTTCAGCCTATAGCCATGGAAGGCCCCGGTCTACTCGACCTATTCTTGAGTTTTGATGAGGTTCATTTAATTACTAAGGCGAGCATAAGTGAATAGACATCAAGTCAAGATAGATCAGACCTCTTGGTTGATTTCACAGTGCTCGGGGCTGGCTAAATGTCTATCGAATTATGATCTCATTAGTCACGATACATGCTGTCTAAACGAGAATCTTCAAAAAACCATACATGTCAATCCAGCAGTCAGTTAGGGGATTCCGCCGAAATTATCACAAGAAAAACCTTAGACAAAATAATCCAAACTGTCTAGTGTTCCTTGAGGTGGGCACTGTATTTACCAATGTGATGGGGATTATCACTCTGCACAACTGTCGGATCGTGGCGCACTGGTGCAGCCTGGTAGCTGTGCAGAAGGTCGGCGGCTTTCTGTGCGGTGTGATTCTGCTCATTTGTTCTCACTCCCATAATCCAAGATAACCGTTCTTACATCAGAGAAAGTTCGGCCTCAATGTCCATGCGTCCGTGCAGAATACGGACAATCTCGATCTTGCCGCTGCGCTTTTGGCGATAAAAAATAACGTGGCTGCCGGCGTTCATTTTTCGGTAGCCCTGGCGAATCTCGCTGCAATCTTTTTCCATGAGGGGATCGGCGGCCAATTTCTGAAAGAAACCATCAAGCATGGTCAGGAAATTGTTCCGCTGTTCACGTCCCCAATGCTTTTGCGTGTAACTTCCAATCTCCACCAAATCGACCAATGCTCTTTTGGTAAGGGTGAATGAAGGCATCAGGCGACGCCTTCATGATCAAACGAATTAATCAGACCGTGAAGGGAATAATCAGCCATTCCGCTTTTTTCGCCTTCTACAAGAGCTCGGCGCAAGGCGGCCAATTTAATTTCTCTTTCCTCCAAAAGCCGTAACCCTGCTCTTATTGCCTCGCTGGCTGTGCCAAAACGGCCTTGGGCTATCTGTTGGGCAATAAATTTTTCGTAATGCGTTCCCAATGTGACGCTTGTGTTTTTCTGCATAACACCCCTTAAATACCATCTAATATTATTATATAATGCTATGCTGTATTTTTCAAGCCTGTCTTATGATGGCGTCCGGAATTCATATATGCCTGTGCCATATGGATGGGAACTGCCTTTGTGTTCAGGATCGGCATGGTCTGGGGTTTGGTATCCATTATTTTCCTAATTGACGCTTGATCGTTGTCCAGAGCTTTCGCCTTCGGCTGTGTTCAAATTGCCATTGATCAATAATTTGTTGATAGGTTTCGGGGCTGAGCTCTTTGACGACCGCAAGCCAGCGGACATGCAGGTCGTAATTGGAACCGATCACGACAGTGGGGCTTGGAACCATTTTGGGAGCATATTTTACCCAGCATTCCATAATAATCGGAATATGGTTTGCACCCATCATTTTTTTAAGCCATTCCCGCCGGCTCTTGTTGTGGGATTTGTCGCCGATGATGCTGGCGGTGCATGCCTGGACCACCTGGGGAAAACGGGTTTTGATATCGGTCAGTTCCGCCATGTCCCGGGTCAGAACAAAAAAAGCCTGTTTCTGTTCCATAAACGCCTTGGAATTGGCCTGAATGAACATCAGCCATTCCTGCAGTTTTGCTGAAAACCAGGGCTTTCCCTTGGCAGAGTCCAGACCGGCTTCAATCAGCCAGTTTATCCAGCAGTCGGAGAGGTTTTTTACCCGTCCCGGTTTAAACCCCAGGGCAACAGAAAGGATGTGCTGTTGCCAGGCCTCCAGCAGGCGGGACACCGCGGGCAAACCGGTTTGGTGAACGAGTCCGGCAACGCTGTCCCAGTCAAAGGGATTCTGGTAGGTGATCTGCTGAAACCGGGTCACCTGGTTGCGCTCGACCCATCCGATTTTTTCTGTAACACGGCTCCAGTCCTGAAGAATCGCTGAAATCGCTTCATCCGGAAAGTGATGAATGCCGTGTTTGACGGCTGCGGCCAGAAGGTGGGCTTC